>JAIOHV010000090.1 GCA_019912885.1 bacterium | reverse complement strand
GCGGCCGCCGCGTGGTGGAGATCGGCCGCTCGCGCGATTACGCCTCGCGCCGCAAGTCGAAGGAACTGGCGACGCAGGAGTCGCGGATGGAGTCGGTCCGCCGCAAGAAGCGGGAATTCAAACAGACCGAGATCACGACGCCCAAGGCCAGCAAGCGAAAAATCCGCATCGAGGGCGCCATCAACGTGGGCGAGTTGGCCCACCGCATGGGCATCAAGGGCGGCGATCTCATCAAACGCCTGTTCGAGATGGGGCAGATGGTGACGATCAACCAGGCCCTGG
Organism: bacterium; assembly: GCA_019912885.1. Lineage (NCBI taxonomy): Bacteria > bacterium. Next base: position 96,801 of record JAIOHV010000090.1, on the reverse strand, counting down.
ACGTCGATTCCGCGACGATCATCGCGGGCGAATACGGTTACGAAATCGAGGATGTGGCGATCGTACCCGAGTCGATGATGGAGTCGCAGCCCGACGACGCGGTGGATCTCAAGCCGCGCCATCCGGTCGTCACGGTCATGGGCCACGTCGATCACGGCAAGACGACGCTGCTGGACGCGATTCGCAAGACGAACGTCGTCGGCGGCGAGGCCGGAGGCATCACGCAGCATGTCGGCGCGTACAAGGTCCGTCTCGGCGAGCGCGCCGTCGCGTTCATCGACACGCCCGGCCATGAGTCGTTTACCAATATGCGCGCGCGTGGTGCCCAGGTGACGGACATCGTCGTGCTGGTCGTCGCCGCGGACGACGGCGTCATGCCGCAGACGATCGAGGCGATCAACCACGCCAAGGACGCCGGCGTGCCGATCGTCGTCGCGGTCAACAAGATCGACAAGGAAGGCGCGAACATCGAGCGCATCGTCTCGCAGCTCTCCGAATACGGCCTCGTGCCGGAAACATGGGGCGGCGAGACGCAGTACGCCGAGGTTTCCGCCAAGCAGGTCGTGGGCATCGACGAGTTGCTCGAAAAAATCCTGCTGCAGGCCGACGTTCTGGATCTGAAGGCGAATCCGGACAAGAAGGCCGTGGGCGTCGTGCTCGAGGCGCGCCTCGAAAAAGGGCAGGGCCCGGTCGCGACAGTTCTCGTCAGCGAAGGCACGCTGAAGGTCGGAGATCCGATCGTGGCGGGCTCGTTCCACGGCCGCGTGCGTTTCATGAACGACGGCCAGTCCGATCGCATGGACGAAGCGGGCCCCGGCGATCCGGTCGAGGTCGTGGGCCTCGGCGGCGTGCCGAACGCGGGCGACCGCTTCTTCGTGACCGACACGGAAAAGACGGCCAAGCAGATCGCCGAGGCGCTCATGGCCAAGCAGCGCGAGCTCAAGAATCGCCGCATGACGAAGGTCAGCCTCGAGAACCTCTTCGACCAGATCAAGGAAGAGGCGATCAGGGAACTGAAGGTCATCCTGAAAGGCGACGTGCACGGGTCCGTCGAGGCCGTCACGGAATCGCTGGGCAAACTCGCGACCGAGCAGGTGAAGGTCAACGTCGTGCATTCGGGCGTCGGCGGCATCACCGAGACGGATATCAATTTCGCCGTGGCGTCGAACGCGGTCATCATCGGGTTCAACGTCAAGCCGTCGCAGGACATGCGCGACCTGGCGTCCCGCGAAGGCATCCAGATCAAGTCGTACTCCGTCATCTACGAGCTCATCGACGACGTGACCAAGGCGATGGAAGGACTGCTCGCGCCGATCCGCGAGGAGACGATCCGCGGCCACGCCGAGGTGCGCGCCGTGTTCCCGATCTCCCGCCTGGGGACCATCGCCGGCTGCTACATCACCGACGGACAGGCGTTGCGGAACGCGAATGTGCGCGTCCTTCGCGACGGGCAGACGCTGTTCACCGGCAAGATGGCCTCGCTCAAGCGTTTCAAGGATGACGTGCGCGAGGTGCAGACCGGCTTTGAGTGCGGCATTCAGGTCGATGGATTCAACGACCTTCGCGAAGGCGACGTCATCGAAATCTTCACCGTCGAAGAGGTCGCGGCCAAACTCTCGCGCGTGGTGAGCAGCTAGGCGGGCGTATGGTGGTCGGGACGCTGCGCGTCGTGCTGTACATCCACGGCGCGGATTCGCTCAAGGACAAGCGCAGTGTCGTGCGCCGTGTTCTCGCGCGCACGCGAAACGAATTCAACGTCGCGGCGGCGGAGGTCGAGGACAACGACGTCATCGGCACGGCCGTCGTGGCGTTCGTGACCGTCGGCAACGACCGCCGGCACGTCAACTCGGTGCTCGATCACGTGCTCGATTACGTCGAGAACCTGCAACTGGCCGAGGTCGGCGACTGCGGCGTCGAGATCCTGTCGGCCTGATTTCATGCCCAGGAAACGATCCCGAAAATTCACCGGCTTCAAGCGCGCCGATCGCGTCGGGGCGCAGATCCAGCGCGTGCTGTCGGCCATGCTCGTCGGCGAACTGGCCGATCCGCGCCTCGGCGCCGTCACGCTGACGGACGTGGAAATGTCCAAGGACAACCGCTACGCGACGGTGTATTTTTCGCTGTTCGACGAGTCCGAAACCGTTGAGGCCGCGCTCGCCGGGCTCGAATCCGCCGCCGGCCGCCTTCGCAGCCGCGTCGGCGCCGAGCTTGCCCTGCAACACACGCCGGAACTGCGTTTCAAGCACGATCCCACGCTACAGACGGGCCGGCGCATCTCCGATCTTCTCGGAGATGTGCTGCCGGAAGGCGCGGGCGAAAAGGGCGGCGAGTCGAGCGCTCCGGACGCGGACGGCGCGGATGACGCGGATGCCGGCGACTAAGGACATCGCCGAGGCGGCGAGGCTCGTCCGGGCGAAACACTCGTTTCTCGTCTTGCCGCACACGAATCCCGACGGCGACGCGATCGGCTCGTGCCTGGCACTCACCCTCGCGCTTCAACGCATGGGCAAGACGGCGGTCTTCTGCACGCAAGACGGCGTGCCCGAAATGCTCGCCTTTTTACCGGGCACTCGCGGCGCGGTTCGCAAGGTGGAGGACCTGTCCGTCTTCGACGCGATCTTCGTCCTTGACTGCGGCGACTTTCACCGCGTCGGGCGCATTCACGATCGCATCGCGGATCATCCGTCCATCGTGAACCTCGACCATCACGCGTCGAACCCGTTTTTCGGGCGCGTCAACGTGGTGGACGAGGCGGCAAGCTCGTCGAGCGAGTTGGTCCACAGGCTGCTCTTGAAGCTCGGCTACCGATTCGATCCCGACGTGGCGACGTGCGTGTATACGGGGATCTATTCCGATACGTCGCGGTTTTACAATTCGAACTCCACGCCCGACGCGTACCGGATCTGCGGCGAGATGGTGGCGGCCGGCGCCGATCCCGTATCCGTGGCGCGCAACCTTTTTATCGCGCAGCCCCGCGAAAAGGTGGCGCTGTTTTCCGCGGTGCTTCCGACGCTGCGCCTGGAAAAAGATGGCCGCATCGCCGGTATGATCTGCGCGCTCGACGTGTCGCAAAGGCTCAAGGCGACCAGCGAGCTGTTCGAGGGCTTCGTCGACTATCCTTTGTCGATCAACGGCGTCGAGGCGAGCTACCTGCTTCGCGAGGTGATGACGGGCGAGGAGGGGCTGCGCGTCAAGGGATCGCTGCGCACCACCGAACGCGTGGATGCCGCGGCGGTCTCCGGCTTTTTCGGCGGCGGCGGCCACCGCCGGGCCGCGGGCTTCACCGCCGCCGGCCCGCTCGAGGATGTACGAAAGCGGCTGATCGAGCAACTGAAAAAGCAATTAAAACATTAACCACGGAGGCCGCAGAGGCCACGGAGTTTGTTAAGCAATTGAATTCATTACTCTGTGTTCTCTGTGTCCTCTGTGGTTGATTGCGGATCGTTCATGCCTGACGGTGCTCTCATCATCGACAAACCGGCCGGTCCGACGAGCTTCGATATCGTCGCGCGCGTGCGCAGGTTAGCGAACGTGAAACGCGTCGGGCACGCGGGAACTCTCGATCCCTTCGCGACCGGCGTGCTGGTCGTTTTGATCGGCAAGGCCACACGCCTGTCCGATTTCGTCACCGGCGGCGCCAAGCGCTACGTCGCGCGCCTTTCCTGGGGCGCGGCAACCGATACGCTCGACGCGACCGGGGAGGTTGTCGAAACGACGAACGCGCCCCTGCCCGGCGACGCGGCGATCCGCGAGATGCTCGCGCGCTTTGTCGGCGAGATCGAGCAGATCCCGCCGATGTACTCCGCGAAAAAAATCGAGGGCACGCGCCTGTACCGCCATGCGCGCAAGGGGCGAGAGGTCGAACGCGAACCGGTGCGCGTGCGGATCGCGGAATTGTCGCTGATTTCGAGCGATAACGCGGGATTCATCTTCGAGGCGCTAGTGGGCAGGGGCACGTACATCCGATCGCTCGCGGACGACATCGCCCGCGCGCTCGGGGGCCTCGCGCACCTCGCGGAGCTTCGCCGAACCGCGTCGGGGCCGTTTACGCTTAACCGCGCGATCACGCTTGACGATCTCGCCGGCGAGATCGAACGCGACCCCGGCGGCCGGGACACGGCAATCGCGCGCCACCTCGTGCCGCTTGCGGACCTGGCGCCCGATCTGCCCGCGATCGCGCTTAACGATGCCGCCGTGAGCGACGTTTGCGTGGGCAAGCCCGTGCCGTTTGACGACGCGCCCCAAGGCGCACGTACGACCTCGTTCGTGCGCTTAATTGATGCGTCCGGCGCACTTGTCGCCATCGCCGCGCCGAACGCGGGGGAGCAGGGCTTCAAGCCGCGGCGCGTTTTTCGCGAACCGCAGGGCTGACGACCGATCGTATTCTCGGCAGTATGGTGAGCATCATGATCGACCTCAAACGTCAACGCGTTCGTGTCAACCGCGCGGGCAAGACGCCCGTTCTCAAGTGTTTGATTCGCAATCGCGATATCAAGGCGACCCCCGAAGAAAAAGTTCGTCAGTGCGTGCTTCGTTACCTGACAAAGATTCGGCGATGGTCGCATGCGTGGATCACGCTTGAAGAAGGTGTTCGGTACATAGACGGAACGCGAGGTCGCACCGATATTTTGCTGAAAGATCGCGACGGAACTCCCGCGCTCGTCATCGAATGCAAGGCGGGCGGTATCCTGCTTGGTGAGGACGTGCGGCGGCAGGCGATCAAATACGCGCAGGTCCAACGCGCGAAATCCGTATGGCTGACTAACGGCGATGACCATCGCTTTTTCGAAAAGACCGCACCCGGTTGTTGAGACGAAGTGCGTTCGTTGGCTGCGCTCTCGCTTTCGCATCGAACGCTCGGTTTCCCCCGTGCACCGCGCGACGCCAGGGGATTGCGCCGCTTTGAAAACCTCGCCAAATTGCCGCCGGGTGTGGACCGCGATTTCGCTGTCAGCGCGCTCAACCTCATTCTCGCGCCAGGCAAGTTTTATCGTCTTCCGTATTCCTATCGCGGTGTCCACATCCTTGAGGATCGGGGCTTATCCGAGCTCTCGATCCCCGTGCCCGGCGGCGGTACCTGGAATTCGCTTTACCGCGTATTTCTCGTGGCAACAGAAGGGCGCGTCGAAACGGCCGGAATCGGCCTGAATAGATGTAATCCGAAAAACATCATCCTCTGCGTCGCCTTCCTCAAGTCCAATCGTAAACATCATGCCCTGCAATTGCACTTCGGGCGAAACGTCGAGCCGACGCCTGGCGGATTTGCCGTTTTTCACGATGGACGCATGGGCGGTCGATCGATTCGCCGCGAAGCGGTTCGCGACGCGCTCATCGAATCCTGTCGTGACGATCTGGTTGCTCCGGACGGGCGCATCGACCTCGGGACGTTCAAAACAACTCCGACGTGGTCAAATTCACGAAAGCTGCTCGCGAACGTATTTAATTACGCTCTCCTGCGCACGAATCTGCGCGAAGCGAACCCTTGGAGCCGGCGCGGATAGAGCTCGGAAAACGCGAAGCAATCCACGTCCAGACCACAATTTTTGCGCCGCGCGACCATCGTGCGCATTTAACGCCGTCGCCGCTTTACCCCCGCGCGCCGATGTGCTAAATGCGGGCCAACAAAACGGAAGAAAGCAGAAAACAGGAGAACACGAGACCGATGTTGGACAACAGCAGAAAACAGGAAATCATCCAGCAATTTCGCCGGGATGATTCCGACACGGGGTCGCCCGAGGTTCAGGTGGCGCTGCTTTCGGCGCGCATCACCTACCTCTCGGACCATTTCAAGACGCACAAGAAGGACCACCACTCGCGTCGCGGCCTGCTCAAGATCGTGAGCCAGCGCCGTTCCCTTCTGAACTACCTTCGCGCAAAAGACGCCGAGCGTTACAAGACGCTCATCGCCTCACTCGGCATTCGCAAATAAACAAAACCGCGGAACGTGGCGGATGCCGCCGTGCCTTGCCGGCGCGCGCGGCCGCCGTGTTTCGTTTTTCAAGGAAGTGCGTTTATGACACGCGTTGAATTTGAAGTTGACGGCCAGACCGTCACGATGGAAACGGGCAAAATTGCCAAACAGGCGCACGGGTCCGTGGTCGTCCGCTGCGGCGACACGATGATCCTGGCGACGGCCGTCGCGGCGCCGTCGGAACGGGAGGGAGTCGATTTCCTTCCGCTGACCTGTGACTACCAGGAAAAACCTTGGGCCGCCGGGCGAATCCCCGGCGGTTTTTTCAAGCGCGAAGGGCGCCCCACGGAAAAGGAAACGCTGACGAGCCGAATGGTCGATAGGCCGCTGCGCCCGCTGTTTCCGGACGGCTGGCGGCGCGAGACGCAGATCATCGCGGGCGTCATCTCCAAGGACGAGTTTCACCCCTCCGACGTGCTCGCGATCACGGCATCGTCGGCCGCGCTGCACATCTCGAAGATCCCGTTCGGCGGACCGCTGGCCGGTGTGCGCGTTTGCCGCACCGAGGGCAAGTTCGTCTGCAATCCGACGCACGCCCAGATCGAAGCCGCGGACATCGAGCTGATCGTCTGCGGCACCGCCGACGCCATCGTGATGGTCGAGGGCGGCGCGAACTTCGTGAAGGAAAAGGACATCGTGGACGCGATCATGTACGCGCACCGTTCGATGCAGCCCTTCATCAAGGCGCAGCACGATCTGCGCGAGCAGGCCGGCGCCGCGAAGATCGAATTCACGGCGGAGGAGCTCGATCGCAACGTGTACGAGGCGGTGGCCCGGCAGGCGATCGGCGAGTTGAAGGTCGCGCTTTCCACCAAGGTGAAGGTCGACCGCTACGACAAGCTCTATGCGACCAAGAAGGCCGTCGCCGAGGCGATCAACGAGGGCCGGGGCGAGGACGAGCGCATCGACGCGAAGGACGTTTCCCGTGCGTTCGAGGATCTTAAATACATGGAAATGCGCGAGATGATCCTGTCCGAGGGCGTCCGCGTGGACGGCCGCGGCTCGAAGGACATCCGCGACATCACCTGCGAAGTTGGATTCCTGCCGCGGCCGCACGGCAGCGCCCTGTTCACCCGAGGCGAGACGCAGGCGCTCGTCACGGTCACGCTCGGCACGCGCTACGACGAGCAGAAGATCGAGGGCCTTTACGAGGACGAGTGGAGGCGCTTCCTGTTGCACTACAATTTCCCGCCGTTTTCCGTCGGCGAGGCCAAGTTCCTGCGTTCGCCGGGACGCCGCGAGATCGGCCACGGCGCGCTCGCGCGGCGCGGTCTCGAGCTCGTGCTGCCGGACGCCGAGACGTTCCCGTACACGGTGCGCATCGTGTCCGATATCCTGGAGAGCAACGGCTCCTCGTCGATGGCCACCGTCTGCGGATCGTCGCTGGCGATGATGCACGCAGGCATCCCGATCACGCACGCCGTCGCGGGCGTCGCGATGGGCCTCATCAAGGAAGGCGATCGCTACGCGATTCTCTCCGACATTCTGGGCGACGAGGATCACCTGGGCGACATGGACTTCAAGGTCATCGGCAACGTGGACGGCGTGTCGGGCATCCAGATGGACATCAAGATCGGCGGCATCGACGAGTCGATCCTCACGCAGGCGCTTGATCAGGCGCGCGAGGGCCGGCTGCACATCCTCGGCGAGATGAACAAGGCGATCGACAAGCCGGTCGCGGACATCTCCAAATACGCGCCGCGCATCATCACGATCCGGATTCCCGTCGAACGCATTCGCGACGTCATCGGGCCGGGCGGCAAGACGATCCGCAGCATCGTCGACAAGACGGGCGTCAAGATCGATGTGGAGGACGACGGCCGCGTGCTCATCGCCAGCACCGACGCCGCGATGGCGGAAGAGGCCATCAAGCTCGTGCGCGCGTACACCGCGGAGCTCGAGGTCGGCAAGTTCTACATGGGGCGCATCGTGCGCATCACCGACTTCGGCGCGTTCGTCGAGATCTTCCCCGGCCAGGAGGGCCTGGTGCACATCTCGCACATGGCCGACGAGCGGATCCGCAGCGTGCACGACGTGGCCAAGGAAGGCGACGAGATTCTCGTGAAGTGCATCGAGATCGACCGCCTCGGCCGCGTTCGCCTGTCGCGCAAGGAGGCGCTCGGGCTCGACCCGAAAGACGTCCTCGAATGAGCGGCGACCTCCGCATCCGCGTGATGCGGATCGAAGGCGCCCCGCGCGCCGAACTTCCCCACTACGCCACGCATGGCGCCGCGGGCATGGATGTCCGCGCCGCCCTGACCGAACCGCTGACGCTCGCCGCCGGCGAGCGTTTTGCCGTTCCGACGGGGCTCGTGTTCGAGGTGCCGCACGGCTTCGAGGTGCAGGTGCGGCCAAGAAGCGGGCTTGCGCTGCGGCACGGCCTCACGTGCATCAACGCGCCGGGGACGATCGACTCGGACTATCGCGGCGAGGTGAAGATCCTGCTTGCGAACCTCGGCAACGAACCGGTCACAATCAATCATGGCGATCGCGTCGCGCAGCTCATCGTCGCACCGGTTTCCCGCGCCCAGCTTGTGGAGGTCGAATCGCTGACCGAAACCGCGCGAGGCGAGGGCGGGTTCGGGCATACGGGCCACGAGTAAGAAACGCACCACAGAGGACACAGAGAACACAGAGTTTTTCTTGTTCTTTATCGCCGCGTATCTCCGTGTCCTCCGTGTTCTCCGTGGTGAAGGAAAAAAGAAAAATGGCCGGCGCATGTCACGCCGGCCAATCCCCCTGTTCCCTGATGACGCGCGTTGTGTCTAGTTCATGGCGTCGAGTTCGCTTTCGAAGTCGTCCAGGTCCGTCACGGACCAGACGACGGACGCGCCGTATTCGGTGAAGTTCGGATCGGACATCCCTTTCCACGTCGAGACGACGCGCGCGAAGGCGAGCACGTTGTCGTCCACAACCTCGCCGTTCACCTCGAATTGCGGGATGACCTGCATTGACGATTCGACGATGTAGTTGCCGTATCCGAACGCGGCCGCGCCCTTGGGCTGCGTGAAGGCCCACGGACGCGAGATGTCCGCGGCGTGCAATTCCAGCTCGCCCACGAAGTCGTTGCCGTACTCCGGATGCGATTCCATCCACTCCTTCGACTCGTCGTCCACGAAGCTGTGCGCGAGAAGGAGGCGCGACGTGCCCGGAATGCGCACGGCGGAAAATTCGCCGAACTCCGTCTTGCCGATGAGCGGGATCGCCGCATCGTAGTTGCCCTGCGTCCAGCAGCCGTTGTCCGGCCCGCTGTACGAGTAGACCTTGGTATTGACCTGCGGGTCTTCCATGTCCCCGAGCTTGACGTAGCCGAGATACAAGTCGCTCGATCGATAATTCGGGAACGAGCCCAGGCGGCATGCGCCGGTCGGCGTGGCGTCGCCGTAGGCGGTGCCGTTGTGCACCGGGCGCCCGCTGCCGTAGATCAGGAATCCGCGCTCATGCGGCTCGGTCCACGGAAGAGGGCAGGTATCCGGATCGTCGATTTCGTTGCGATTGACGAGGATCGGCGCGACCTGGATGAACTTCTGCGTCGCGAAGCCGGACACGTAGCGCCACGTCTCGGTGTCCAGGTCGAACGCGAGCAGATGTGTCTGGTCGCAATTCGTGTTGCTGATGTATTTGCCGTACCAGTAATAAATCGTTTCCTCGTCCACCTGCGCCGCGCCGGTCGGAACAAAGAACGACACCTCGGTCCCGGAGGGCTGTCCGCCCGGATAGATGTATTCGCGCTCGTGCTGGTTCAGAAGCGGCGTCGGATCGCCGTCGCCGTCAAACGCGGCGAAATCCGTGATCGAGAAGTAGTGCGCGTTGCCTTCGCTGTTCCCGGCGATGTTGTCGATTTGCAAATCGCCGTCCGTGTCAACGCCCCACGGCACGCCGACCACCGGACCCGTCTCGGTCTTGCTTTCCATGACGGGGTGCGTGTCGCCGAAAAAGTAATACGTCTTGTCGCCGACCTTCACGTTGACGCCAAGGTCGGTGCCTTCGATGACGGCGTTCCAACGGTCGTACTCCACGTAGGTGAAGCCGTCGGGGAACAGATACGTCTTGAATTCTTCCGCGGGGTCCTCGGCGTCGCGCCCGACGAGATCCGTCGCGTAAAACTGGCAGATCGACGTGTCATCGCGGATGCCGTTCGCTTCGAAACAATCGGCCTCATCCCAGGAGAACGTGCCGGACGTGTCGTCATCGCCCGTGTCGTCGTCGGCGTCGTCGTCATCATCGCCGGTGTCGTCATCGGCGTCGTCGTCGGCCGTGTCGTCGTCGGTATCGTCGTCCGACGCGTCATCGTCCGTCGCGTCGTCGTCCGACATATCGTCGTCCGTCGCGTCGTCGTCGTCGTCGTCGTCATCATCGCCGCCGCAGCCGAAGAGCGCGGTGGCCGTCATCAAAACGCAGGCGAGGGTGAAAAAAAAAGCGAAAATCGAATCGCGGTCGTCCATGACCTTCCTCCGGCGCGAGTATCCCTACGCACGTTTGATCGGCCGCGACGCCGGAAATCTTGAGGGGAACTTCGGAAATCGTGGCGAATCAGACGCGGCCTTCGATCGCGAGCACGACGAGATTGCCGAGCGTGTGCAGGATGATCGGCCCGGCCAGCGACTCGTGGCGCACGCGCAGGGCGCCGAATAAGAGCGCCGGAAAGAAGGTCGAAAGCGACGAGAGCACGTCGCTTTGGCGAAAGCTCCCGAGGAACAGGTGCGCCAGCGCGAACAATGCGGCCTGCGTGACATTCGGCGCGTTGAGCAGCTCGGCGAGTATCGAGCCGGGCGCACGCCGACCTCGTATCATCACGCCAAGAATCGCGCCGCGAAAGAACAGCTCCTCACACGCGGCGACCAGGACGAACTGCGGCGGCAGCGCGGCGAGCAGATCAAGAACGGTCGGCCCGAACGGCGGCGGTCCGTAAAGCAAAGTATGGAGCCGGATGTGCGCGATCACGTAGACGGGGATCACGACGGCGACGCACGCCGCGATCTCGATCCACGCGCGGCGCGACGGCCATACGGCGCCAAGTTGGATCGCCGACATCCGATGTCGAATGGCGACGATCGCCGCGCCGCCCCCAAACACGGCGGCGCCCATCGCGATCGGCGACATCCGCCAATCAATCCAACGCGCAAGCGCAAGACCGGCCCAGATCGCAAGGCACGCGATGAGCGTGGCGTGAAGCGCGGACATGGCGCTGTCCCGAAAATTTTCGCTGCTTTGCATTGACCGCCTTTTGGCCGCGCCCGTACCATGCCGCGCATGTCGCGCCGCGCCGCCGCCGTTGCCTTGGTACTCGTTTTCGCGTTTGCCGCGCGCGCCGCGGACGACGTGCTGACGGCGTATACGGAGGCCCTGAAACTCGCGCGTGCGGGCGAGCCGGACAAGGCCGTCGCGTTGTACCGCGACCTGCTTGCGGCGAATCCCGATCACAAGCTCGCCGACGACATCCTGTACCAGATCGCGGCGACGAGCGAACGCCATCTTTACGACTACCCCGCCGCGCGCGAAGCCTACGCCGCGCTTGTCGAACGATTTCCGCAAAGCAATCACGTCCGGCGCGCGAAGGCGGCGCTGCAACGCTTAAAAGACAGCGCCGTCGCGGGTGACGTGCCGCTGGCCGCGTTCAACGCGGTGCTCGCGCAGTATTACCGCGTCGGAGCCGAGGAATCGCTCGCGCGGATGGAAAAGCTTATGGCCGACTATCCGGATGTTCCCTTCGCGGAACGGGCGTGGACGTTCATCGCGGAGGAACGGCTGCGGCTTGAGCGGTTTGACGGCGCGATCCAGGCCTACCTCCACGTCATGCGGACGTGGCCGTCGCCGCTGAACGAAACGACCGGCTGGCTCGCGCTCGCGAACGCCTATGCGGAGCGCCGCGATCTCGACGCCGCGCAATCCGCCTACGAAAAACTCGCCGAATACGCCTCGACCAACGAATTCGCGGCCGCGGCCTCCGCCGACGGCCTGCGTCGCGTGCGTGACTTCCGGATCATGCGCCGCCTTTTCGTTGTGTGCCTGGCGATCGTCGTCGTTTACGCCGCCTTTGCCGCGTGGTTGATCGACTGGCGCGGCGCGCGATGGTCGAGCGTGGCGTCGATCTGGCCGGAGGCGCTCATCCTCCTGCTCGTGGTCGGCGGCACGCTTACCGCCGTCCGCGATCGCGGCATGACGTTCATCACCGGCATCGCGGCGTTGATGTTCGCCGGCATTGCGATGCTGGCCGGGAACGCGCTTGTCGCGGATTCGCCGAAGGTCGGCCCCAAGGCGATGCCCTACGTGCCGTTTTTCGGTATTCTGGCGGCGGTCGCGGCGATCTACGTCACGTATTTTGCGACGGACCTGGCGAATGTGCTATGGGACTCACTTCTTTATGAAATGGAATATGGCAGTCTCCAGTGACGAAATTGCGAGGCAAAATTCTCAGGGTCCGCTACGGGTACAATCCGAACAGCTCCAGTTTGGGCGCGGACGTGCAGTTTCTGGTCTGGGGCTCCGCCTTCGTCACCGCCATGACCGTCTTTCTGTCGGCCTGGCTGCGCGTATGGAGGCGACGCAGGAGAAGTGATGGCCCACAAGTATGAGCCGTTTCGGTACCGGTACGAGCCGTTCGGCGGCATTCTTCAGCTCGAAGCGCCAAGCGCGCTCGTTTATGTGGATAAGGACTTCATGCGGAGCCTCGGTTATCCGGAGAGCCCGCTTTGGGATCAGCCGACCGATCTCTTGTCCGCGCCGACCGAAGCGCATTTTTCCCTGACCAACCGCTGCTCCGCCGGTTGCGCGCATTGCTACACGGACAGCAGGCCCGACGCGAACGAGGATGACGAACTCGGGCGCCAGGGCGCGTTCGAGGTGCTCACCAAACTGGCGCGCATGCGCGTTTTTCACGTCGCGCTCGGAGGCGGCGAAAGCACCGAGCTGCCCTGGCTTTTCGAAGCGGGACACGTCGCGCGCGGCTTGGGGATCGTTCCGAATCTCACGACGAACGGATTCCACATCACGGAAGACAACGCGGCGGAGTTCCGCGTTTTTGCGCAGGTCAACGTCAGCATCGACGGCGTCGGCGAAAAGTACGAAACGCATCGGAAGCGCGGCAGCTTCGACCGCGCGCGCCGGGGGCTCGAGCTGCTGAAAAAACACGGCGTACGCACGGGGATCAACTGCGTTGTCTCCCGGCGCAACTTCGACGACCTTTCCGAAGTCTTCGCGCTCGGCCGTCGCACGCGCGTAAGCCAGCTCGAGTTGCTGCGCTACAAGCCGTCGGGCCGCGCCGCCGCGCAATCGGCCCAGGAGTTCGCCAGGAACGATTTGACCGACGATCAGGCGTGGGAGTTTTTCCCGCGCGTGAAATGGCTGGCGCGAAAATACCGAACACCGCTTGCGATCGACTGCTCGCTGACGCCGTTTCTGTATTGCCACAATCCCGATCGCGAGCTGCTCGATAAATACGGCGTCACCGGATGCCACGGCGGATCGATGCTCGTGGGCATCGGCGCCGACGGCCAGGTCTCTCCTTGTTCGTTCGCGCCGGCGGAAGGGCGCCGCGCGGACGACATATCGGACTGGTGGAAAAACGAGGACACGTTCTTCTCGTTCCGTAACTGGGCCGAGGCGGCGGTGGAGCCGTGCCGGAGTTGTCACTACCTCGAGCTGTGCCGAGGCGGTTGCCACGCGGTTTCCCGCCACGTGGCCGGCGACGTGTTTGAGCCCGATCCGGGTTGCCCGATCGTCCGCGATTACCGGCGCGGACAAACGCAAACGGGCTGACGCGCCGCGCATCGCCAAGCGCCCACCGAATTTATTGAGCGGAAAATTTATACGCGTGTTCAGGTCCGGGCGCGGCTTATCGTTCCGCACTCCGCATACGCCATTGCGCAACGGAAATCAGACGATCTCGCCGCCCGCGTGTTCGATCTCGGCGAACGCCGTCGCCTGCAGGCCGTAGAGCGTCGCGAAGACGTGGCGCTTGGGATCGCCCGTTTTCAAGCGCGCGCCGCGATCGTCGAAATGCTTGTCGACAAACGCGATGGCCGTGCGGATCTCGTCGTGGAAATGCGCCTCGTCGGCGAACGTCCAGACGCGCACCGTCTGGGCGGTGACATCCGTTTGCGACGGGCCGCGCTCGCCGCCGATCGTCGCGCCGATTCCACCGTCGGCGTTCTGATGGCGCGCCAGAACGGTCGCGGCGTTGAAGACCTGCCAGTGCCGCGTCTCCGGATCCTGCACCAGGCCCTCCAGGCCATAGAGCAGCATCTGCGCCGGCAGCGGGTCGTTCGGATTCTCGCCCGCGAAGATGCGCTGCATGCGTGGCACCTCGACCAGGCGGCGAAGGCGCGTCGCGTCCGCGGCGGGAAGATACGGCAGGAACTTCAGCAGATGCGGGCCGATCTGCGCGCGCCACGAATCGGTCACCGCCGATCCTTCCGTCGCGATGAAATCGCGGATCATCGCGCGCGTGCGGTCCGCGATCTCGAAGTAGAAACGCCAATCGTTGTCCGCGTCCGACCGGCGGAAAAGTTCCCACAGCGCGCCGAGCGCGACCTGCGTGTCGAACAGGTAAATCGTTCCGTTCGCGCCCGCACCGCCCTGAACCAAAAGCGCCGAAAGCAGCGCTTTGCGATAGCGCTGCGCGAGCGTCGCGAACGATTCGAGCGAAAAACGTCGCGCGAGGTAAAAGCCCATCGACACGAACTGCGACGTGGCCAGCACCGACGGCTCCGGCGCGCCCGACGCGCCGCCGGCGTTGATGGCCTTGATAAGCCCGGTGGGCTTGTCCGTATTCGTTTCCGCGATGCTTTGCAGACAACGCAGAATTGTTTTTCCCGTCCGCGGAACCATCTCGCCTCACGTAGATCGCCGTCGCGGCCCGCGACGGCGTCGTGCAGAAATTCGCAATGAGAATGCAACGCGAATCTTTCGCCGCTTCGCGGTCAAAGTCAAGAACGGTTTCGCGAAACACATCGCGGATCAAAACGCGCCGCCGCGCAAAAAAAACGGCGGCGCAAACGACGCGTCGCCACGGCGGCCGCGTTGTTTCTTGCCGCGCCCCATGAGAAGAATTGCGGCGATGTCCGCGCAAAAAAAATCCCTGGGACGCCGCGTCGTGTTCGCGTTCATCCCGCTTGTCGCGATCGTTGTCGCCGTCGAGATCGGCACGAGGATTTTCGCGTGGACGCTGATGCGCTCGGATATCGTGGGCGGTCGCGCGTCGACGCGCGCCTCGCCGCTTGTCGCGTGTTACGGCGATTCCTGGACCTTCGGGCTTGGCGTCTCGCGGGATTCCGCTTATCCGGCCGCGCTCGCTCGCGCGCTTGCGAAGGCGGGCCTGCCGGATGTTCGCGTCACCAATCGCGGCATTCCGGGCGCGAGGTTGCGGCGCGTCAAGCGCGAAATTTCGCGGGATCTCGCATCCGACGATCCCCCCGATGTCTTGATCGTTCTTGTCGGCATCAATGACATTCCGAATTTCAAGCGCTTTGTCGGAACGGATCGGCCGGCCTCGCCTGGCGCCAAAGCCGTTTACGAAAATTCCGCGACGTATCGATTGATGCGGGCCCTTGTCGTGCCGATGCGCCGCCGTTTTGTTCCGAAGCTCGATAAGCGGGCCTCCGCGCTCGAATCCGACGTCTTTGAGGAGCGATTGAACGAGCTGGCGCGGATCG
The DNA here is from genome assembly GCA_019912885.1 of bacterium. Taxonomy (NCBI): domain Bacteria; species bacterium. Next base: position 81,177 of record JAIOHV010000090.1, on the reverse strand, counting down.
TCCACGGCGCGGGCGCGAAGATCATCTTTCCAAGCTACCCGCTTCCGGTCGCGCACACGCGCCCGCAACTACTGGCCAAGGGCGATCTGATGCTCGAGACGGTCGCGCTTTATCGCGCGGCGAAATCGGCCGGCGCGGCTTTCGTCAACATGCAGGACGCGATCGATCGCGTGCCTGGCGACGAGCCATTTCTTCCAATCTATCTCACGCACCCGGGCGATCTCGGATACGCGCTCATGGCGTCGGCGCTCGTCGGGCCCGTCGCCGAGGCTCTCGGGCGCCCTGTCGGCGGCGCGGTGGATTCCGAGGAGATCATCGGGCATACGCCGCCCGAGGAGGCGCAGTGGCCGACGAAAGCGCTGTTTTCCGAACGCGTCGTCGATTACGTCGAGCGCGTCGAGCCCGATGGGCGCCGCGTCGTTGAGGCGGATTGCGACGGCGACGGCCTTGATGACTACCGCGCCGTGTTCACGAAACCTGATCGCATGATTCTCGAACGCACGGATCGTTCGTCGGATCCCGAGAACGTCGCGGTGCGGGAATACGAGGGCACGCGCCTTTTGCGCGCGTACGACATTCATGCCGCGGGCAGCACGAGGGAAGTGTTGCTCGATCAAACGACGCCCGACCGCCTCGTGACGATCTATCGCGAAGACAAGAACGGCGACGGAATCATCGATCACGAAACGGTTATGCTGAACGACCGGATGGCGTCCTTGCGCGACGACAACGATCAGGACGGCAACTGGGAGCTGTGGGGGCTGATCGACGACGAGGGCAACGACTACATGCACGTGGGCGATCACGATCGGGACGGCTTCGTCGATTATTGGGAATGGCGCGACAACGAGATCGTGATCTTTCGTTCCGCGGATCGAGACCGCGACGGCCTGCCCGACGCGCGCCTTCCGCCTGCCGCGTCGCTGGGACGCAAATCCATCCCGCCCCGCGTCGTCGATCTCTGGTCGCGCCAGGCGCCGCTTCCCGCGGACGAGGCGCGCCCTTGACCTTTTTCTGCCGCGCGATTCTTGACTTCGCGCGATGCATTCTTACTATGGGCGTGCGCCGCGCCGAGGCCGACCCGGCCCGGCGCAAAACTGTTCCTGGGTAGCTCAGTCGGTAGAGCGGGTGGCTGTTAACCACTTGGTCGGGAGTTCGAGTCTCTCCCCAGGAGTATGATCCCGTGCGCGGATCCGTCGAAATCCGCTGTCCGCGCGGTCATGGAATCGCGGGAGCCCAACCCGCCGTCCGCGTCACGAATTTTTCTGCCGCTCGATCTCCTCGCGCAGGCGCTCTTCGCGTTCGCGCAGCTCGGGCGTGAACTCCTCGCCGAAGTCCTCGGCCTCGAAGACGGGGCGGATCTCGAGCACGGATTCCTCACCCGGCATCGGATCGGGGCAGCGGCGCGCCCATTCGAGCGCCTCGTCCATCGACTTCACCCGCCAGATCCAGAATCCGGCGACAAGTTCCCCGGTTTCGGCGAATGGGCCGTCGACCACGGTCTTTTTCCCATCCGCGAAACGCACCCGCTTGCCCTCGCTGCTGGGGTGCAAACCTTCGCCGGCGAGCATGATGCCCGCCTTGACGAGCTGCTCGTTGAACTCGCCCATCGCGGTCAGGAGTTCCTCGCTCGGCATCAAGCCCGCTTCGCTGTTTTTCGTGGCCTTTACGATCACCATGACCTTCATTATTGCTCCCCATTCGTTGTATTGGTCTCACCGCCGCCGTCCGGGCGCCGCCTCCGTGCGTTGACGGGAGCGACGATTGACGGCGGTCCGATTCGACACGACGCGCGAATTATTTTCCGTCGGCGTCATCTCAAAAAACAAGCCTGATTTCCAGGATCGCATGCCCACGCGGCGGGTTCGCATTGCGACGGAATCATGCGTCTCTCGACGAAAGACCATTCCGTTTTATGATGCGCCGCGCATGAGCACGTTTCTCATCTACACGTCCCCCGCGCGAGGCCACCTGTATCCGATGATGGATGTCGCGATCGCGCTGCGGCAATCGGGGCATCGCGTCGTCATTCAAACCCTCGCCGACGAGCGCGCGAACATTGAAGCGGCGGGGCTCGAACACCGCGCCATCGATGCGCGCATCGAGGCTCTGCCGCTTGACGACTACAAGAGCGCAAATCCGCTCGCGCAGTTTCGCCGGACTTTGTCGCGATGGATCGAGCGCGCGCCGTTCGAGGCGGATGATCTCGCGCGCGGATACGAGACGATCGCGCCGGATGGCCTTGTCGTCGACGCCAACGCTTTTGGCGCCGCGGCGTGGACCGAGGCGCGGAGCCGGCCGTGGGCGATGTTCTTGCCGTATTGCCTGCCGGTTCCGTCGCGTGACGCGCCCGCGTTCGGACCCGGCTTTCCGCCGCCGGGCGGATGGGCGGGACGCCTGCGCGACCGCGTGCTTTGGGGTGTCACGGATGCCGCGATCGGCGGATTGATGAATCGGTTGAACGCGTTTCGAACCGGCGTCGGAGCCGGCGCGATTCGCCGGCACGCCGACATTTTTCGTCGCCCCGACATTCTCCTTTATCGCACCGCCGAGCCCTTCGAATATTCGCGTTCGGACTGGCCGGCGAACCTACGCGCCGTCGGTCCGGGCTTGTGGGCGCCCACCGGGCAGGCGCCCGCGTGGATCCACGAGCTTGAACGGCCGCGCGTTCTGGTCGGCGTGTCGACGGAATTTCAGGATGACGGCGCCATCATCGAGACGGCACTTGCCGCTCTGGCGGGGGAACCCGGCAGCGTGATCGTAACGACCGCGGCGCTTGACCCGGCGCGATTTCGAGCGCCGCGCGATGGCGTTCGCATCACACGCTTCTTGCCTCACGCCGAGGTGATTCCCGCGGTCGATCTCCTCGTCACGCACGGCGGCATGGGCACGACGCAACGTGCGCTCGCCGCGGGCGTGCCCGTGTGCGTTGTGCCGTGGGGACGCGATCAAAGCGAGAGCGCGCGGCGTGTCGACGTTTGCGGCGCCGGCACGTTCGTGCCGCGATCGCGCCTGACCTCCGATCGCCTTCGCGCGGCGATCCGCACCGCAATGGCGCGCAAGCCCGGTGCCGAGCGCGTGGCGAAAGCGTTTGCCAGTGCCGGCGGCGCCGGACGCGCGGTGGCGATTCTCGAAGAGCTATGGCATACGAACGCAACGCCGGCCCGCACCCAATGATCCGGAATTTAGCTGCCCGAGCCACGCGCGATCACGGCGTCTCGTGCATAAAGTGACCTTGGGACGCCACGATGGACGGCAATTCCACGAAGAGGCCTGCAGCGAAGAAATAGGCCGCGAATAAAGTAGGCCACGATGACCGAGACGAAGGATTAAGGGCGGATCGTGAGACAGGGTCAACAGGAGAGCACGAGCCGCTAGACTCGCCGCTCCATTGAACTCCAGGGAGACATCATGACGGTCAAACGCATGGATAACGTCGGTATCGTTGTCGAGGACATCGACGCCGCCATTGAGTTTTTCACCGAACTTGGCCTCGAACTCGAGGGGCGCGCCCCGATCGAAGGAGAGTGGGCCGGGCGGGTCACGGGACTTGGCGACCAGCGCGTCGAGATCGCCATGATGCGTACGCCGGACGGTCACGGCCGGCTCGAATTGTCCCGATTCCTCGCGCCGCCCGTGGTCGCCGATCACCGCGGCGCTCCGGTGAACGCTCTCGGGTACCTGCGCGTCATGTTCACCGTCGAGGACATCGACGATACGCTCGCGCGCCTCTGCGAGCGCGGCGCGCGGCTCGTCGGCGAAGTGGTCCGTTACGAAGACGCGTATCGGCTCTGCTACGTCCGGGGGCCCGAGGGCATTCTCATCGGGCTCGCCGAAGAACTCGGCTGATTGCGCCAAACCCGTATTCCTCAGCAGGTCGGCGACGCGCGTGTGCCCGGCCTTCTCGCTCACGCACGAAGGAATGGCACGACGCCGTGAGCGTTCGCAGTCGTCGCGGTGGGCAACCGCACGGGCTCCCGCGTTGCCCCATTTAACCGGAGCCGTCGGTGCGCGATCCTTCGAGCTTCCGCGTTAGCGGCAGGGCGACGTGCGCGTAGACGAAGCATCCCGCGCAGAAGTTGAACGCCGATTCGAGAAACGCGAATACCGCGACGATTCCGGCAAGCCACGGCGCCGCCGGGGGAAAGGCGAAATGCGTCACGGAAGCCGCGCCCGTCAACAAAAATCCGATGCGCGCCGCGAAGACCTTCGGCGCCTTGTCGGTCGCGCGGTAAGGCAGGCGGATTAATCCGGCGAGAAGATTCGAAACGCGCGTCATCGGGCTTGGCGGCGCGTTCAAAAACGAGCGCCAGAAAAAGTCCAGCGCAAGCACGATGACGATGAGCGGCTCGCGCGCCGCCAGATACGTGACGAGGAGAAGCATCGTCAGAAATGCATTGATACGCACGACGCCTGCGTCAATACGCACCGTCGATACCGGGCAGATGAGATTTCCCATGATCGAGCGCCCCGCATTCGTGGGGCCGCTACGCTATCAGAGCCATGCGCAACCAGAAACGGGCGGCGCGCGCGTGAACGGATGAGCCCGGCAACGCCGGCGTCAACCCGTGAGAAAACGCGGCCGGTGTACGCAAAAAACGTCGGGGCGCCTTGCGGCGCCCCGACCGCGGCAACAGGAAGCGATCGTCGACGTCGCGCCGCCCACGGTCGCAATCCTTGAACGACGGCTTAATACGCCGGACGCGGCCTCAGCGAATCCTGATTCGGGCGACGACAATCGACGGCGCGATCACGGGTTCCAGAGCGGGCCTCGAACCGCGCGGGCGAATGCGGGCTGCGCCTTGAACCAGAGGTAGTAGCCGCCCAAATAGGCGCGCCAGGCGGCTTCGGGATCCAGGTCGTACGGATATTCCGTGCCTGTCCAGTAATCTTCGGGCCGCGTCGGTCCGAAGATGGGATCGACCCGCGCGACGTGAATGGTCTTCAACTCCTCGACCGTCGGCAACCGCCAGTCGCAGTGACCCGCGAAACATCCGCCGATCGTCGTGCCGTCGGTGCTCACCGTCCCGTTGAGTTCCCAAAGGAACGACGTGAACAGCGTGCCGTCGGGAAGACCGTCCGTCGTGATCGGGTTGCCCGGAATCGGGGTGCTCCAGATGAACAACCGCAAGACGTCGTGGATGCTGCTGTCCGTGGTCTTCTGTTCCCAGGTGAGACCGGTGCCGTTGTCGGTGACGCTGCCGTCTCCGTTATCGACGAATCGCGTCGCGTAGCAGCCGCCGGTATCGAACGTGCAGCCCGTGTCGCACGCCAGGGCGCCGCCGGCAAAGCCCTCCGATTCGCAGCTTGCGCCGTCGAGATCGCCGACTTCGCACGCTTCCGCGCCCTCAAGGATGCCGTTGCCGCATTCGGCCGGCGCGGGCGGCGTCTGGCCCGAAAGCAGGAGCGCCAACGCGTCGGTCTCGGCCGCGACGCGGGCGATCACGTCAGCGGCGTCGCCGATTGTCGGACACGCCGCGCCGAAGGCATTCTCCGCGGACTCGAAGCGCTCGATGAGCGTCTCGCCGCACTTCGCATAGTCAGCCGCCGCGCCGCTCTTTGCGGCCTTCGCGTCTTCCTTCAAGCGGCAGTCGGCGTAGTGGCCGGCGGCCACCAGCTTGTGGGCTTCGCAGTTCTCGGCCGGCGTCGTCGCGGCGCCTAACGGGTCGGCCGCGAAGAAAACGGCGGCGACAAAACAAACCAGGGCGATCAACGGGGTGTTTCTCATCGTTAGCTCCAGGGTTGTCGAAAACCGAAAACCCTTATCCGCATTGGGATCAATGTGGCGGTGAGCGATACAACCATTTTTTCAGATCATCGAACGCGTCGCTGAAGCGACGGCGACGCGGCCCGTTCGCCGCTTCGACAACGCGTTTCATATTGCGCTCGAGGAGCGAATCGCGCGACGATCGCCCCCTCGTATCCAACAAGAGGAAGGGAATATGAACTCCGACCGAGACGCCACACCGATGACGCGCCATATGAAACGGCTTCAGGGAATGCTTTCGGGCGAGGCGCCGCCGCCGATCGCGAGGCTCATCGGTTTCACGGCGACGCACTTCGAGCCGGGAGGTTCGGTCATGGAACTGGTCGCTGACGAGCGGCATGCGAATCCGATGGGCACGCTGCACGGCGGCGTGATATGCGATCTGGCCGACGCGGCGATGGGCACCGCGATGGCGACGACGCTCGCGGATGACGAGACGTTCACCACGCTCGACATCAGCGCGCGCTACTTCAAGCCAGTCTGGCGCGCGACGCTTCGCGCCGAAGGGCGCGTCGTGCGCCGCACGAAGACGCTCGGCTACGTCGAATGCGACGTCACCGACGAAACGGGGAGCCTTGTCGCCAAGGTGTCGAGCACCTGTATCGTGCTGAGGGGAGAGGAAGCGCGCGGCCGGTAGTCCGGAGATCGGCGCCCAGGGGAACTCGCTCGCCGCGGAGGATGCCGCTCAACGCGGTGTTTCGAGACAGAAACTCGCGCGGTCTAAAAACCCGTCCGATAAGGTGCGGGTCGCTTTGTGGCAGCGTCGCCGTTCGTCGTCGCGATCGAGCCGCCGGCACCAGTGCGAAGGCCGCTCGTCGCCGATCACCCACGAAAGCGCGGCGAGGCCTTTCACACAACCCATGCGCGCTCGCGCATTGCGAAACTCCAGGCATCGATCGAATTCGTCGTTCAACCGTTCGAACGACTCGACCCGGACATCGATCAAATGAGGCAGGCTCTCCAGGCAGCGCTCGATGATCGCAGGGTCGTCGGCTTCCCGGCATGCGTTGATGGCAGCCTCCACGGTTCGCGGATTTTGGCGGGCGACGAATTCCACGAATCGTCCCGCGCGGAAGGCTTCGAGAGCGCCGCCCTCCGTGCAACCGGCAGGCGGTGGCGAGTCGCGATCCTTGTTTTCTCGTGCGTTTTGGATGCCCCGTTCATTGCAATAGCCGCGCAAAAAATCATCGCCTTGGCGCTTATTGGGTCCGCGCCCCGCGGACGCGTGGAAACTCCCCGCCTTGCGCAGACACCACCGCCGCGACCGGTCGTTTTCAAGGCGTTTGCAAGCCGAAAGCGCCTCGGACGTCGTGTCCGCTTGCGCCAACCGATAATCCATCGTCATCAGGCACGATTCCGGATCCGGAACGGGCTCGGTCCCGATCACACGGTAAGCCAGCGGAGAGTCGTCAGGCCGCTTACGCCAGTTCGCGGGAATCTCGTCGCAACTTTCAAGGCCGGCATCGCGAACGCGGAAGTACGCCTGGAGAAGATGTTCCTTCACGCATTCGCGACGGGCGACCCCCATGAGATTTCCGCAGAGCGTTGTGCGTGTCGCCAAACCGTATTCGCATGCGGTTTCCGGACGAAGGCGTAAACAAGCCTCCTTCCCGGACGCCAGGTGCTCCGGCGGATCGGCGAACACGAGATCGTTTATCGCTCCCCACCCTCCGACGGCGCATAGAGGCAGCGCCGCGACGGTCATCGTCCGTTTCCCGAGTTCCGGTGCGATCGCCAGAAATGCAAAGGGAAAGACGCAAAGCAGATAACCGATCCACTTGTCGTGGACGAGGCCGAGCACGGCGAGAGGGATGCCAAAGACAATCCCGTGCCAGAAAATCGGAATCGAAATGCGCGCGTGGCGCGTTCGAAGATTTCTTCGAAAAAAAACGAAACCCTGGAATAACAAGAGGGCGAGGGCGATGGCGACCATCGTCAATCGGAACGGGTCCGTATCGTCAATAAAATCTATGACTTCGGAATTGTGGCTTTTTAGATTCAATCGGGTAACCAGTTGGTCAACGCGCCAGAGATTACCAAAAAGCGGCGTTCGCAACAGCGGTCCGATGCCGCCGAAAAATAGCGCCTTGAAAGTGAGGACGAAAAAGGCGGCGCACGCGGCGTGGAGCGCGACGCGTTTTTTCGATGCGGGGCTGACGCCGGCCTTGACGCTTGCGATAGCCAGAAATCCGATCGAGGTCACGTTCATGGGAAACGGGATCACCACGAGCGCCAGCCCCGCCGCAAGGCCAAGCAACGGCAGCCGCGTTCGTCCCTCGATCTGGTCGTCCCAGGCCAGATACAGCAACAGAAAACACCAGCCGACATTCTGATAATTGATGAGGCGCAAGTCGGCCCACCAATAGTTCCACGACGGCAGCAACAAGATCGCGGCGCCGAGCAGAAACCGGCGCGCGTCGACCATTCGCCCCAGCGCCAACAGGGCAAGCAGGTAGGTGAAGGTCGATGTCGCGACGGCAATCAATTTCACGTTGAAAATATCGGCTCCGAAATGTTTGAAGACCTTCCGAACCAGGACGCGGTTATACGCGACGACTCCTTCGCCGCCGAAAATCACGTTGGGTTTGGTGTAATACGCGGGTTCGTCGTTCGTCGCCGTGACGGCGATGAGGCACTCGTGCTCTTCTTCCGTCCAGGGAGCGGTGTAGACAAAAAGCAGCCGCAACAGGACGTAAAGCGCGAGAAAACCCACCAACCCGGCGCGCGTTATATTCCGGTCGGGTTGCGGGGTCATGAGGCGCCTCTTGATTCTCAATCGCCGAATGAGCGCGGGCAATATTTTTGGGACGATCGATTATCCATGCGATGTCCGTGGGGTCAACGCGCGAACACGGCGCGCGACGTTGCGGCGTCGGTCAGGGAGCGAGACATGCGGCAAACCGGCAACCCGAGCATTGAAAAATCCGCGATTCGCGCCAACGCGTAAATCAACACGCGGGCCGGACGGTGACGGCACGAATTTTTTGGAATATAATGAAGCTTACAATTTTTTGAGGTGCGACGATGCCCAGGAAACTGAAGTTCCTTCCGGTCGTGGTTTTCGCCGTGTTGCTTGTCGTTGGTTGCGGCGACGGAACGCCCGTCGCGGTCAACCCGGATAGTCCGGCGTGGACGAACGAAAAATCGGCGGCGCGCGTCTGGAACGACGCGCTGCTCGAGGCGATCCGGCGCGACTTCGCGCGTCCGACGGTCCACGCGAGAAACCTGTTTCACTCCTCCGCGATGATGTACGACCTTTGGGCCGTCTATGACGGCGTCGCGAAGCCCTTTTTCCTCGGCAATACCGTCGGGGGATACGCGTGCCCGTTCCCTGACGAGGACCGCGACGATCTGCGCGCGGGCGCGACGGATCCGGACGGCGAGCGTTCGATCGCGATCAGCTACGCGATGTACCGCCTGCTGACGCATCGCTTCCGGAATTCGCCGGGCGTGGATTTTCAGCTCAATCTCTTCGAGGACACGCTCGTCGAGCTGGGCTTTAGCCCCTTGTACGAGTCGCGCGATTATCTTCACGGAACGCGCGCCGAGCGCGCCGCGGCGCTGGGGTTGTATCTATCGGACTGCGTCGTGGAGTACGGGCTCCTGGACGGATCGAACGAGGAGGGCGATTACGCGGGCGTCGTTTACGAGTCCGTCAATCCGCCGCTACGGCCCGAACAGCCGGGGAATCCGACGATCGTCGATCCCGATCTCTGGCAGCCGCTCGATCTCGAGGATTCGATCGACCAGTCCGGCAACCAGACGGACAACCTGCAGGCCTTCGTCGGCGCCGAGTGGGGCCGCGTCATCCCGTTCGCGTTGCCCGCCGAGGCGTTCTCAACCTTTGAACGCCCCGACCGCGACGACGCGTTCTGGCCGGTTTGCTACGATCCGGGCGCGCCCGCGCTTCTTCGCGGAGAGGGCGCTCTGCCCGACGAATATCTCTGGAACCACGAGTTCGTGGCGATCTGGTCGTCGCACCTGGACCCGGCCGATGGAGTGATGTGGGATATCTCGCCCGGCACAATCGGCAATGCCGGCGAGCTGCCGCAGGACATCGCGTCGCTGAGGGACTACTACAATCTGTACGAAGGCGGCGTTTACGACACGGGCCATCCGGTCAATCCGTACACCGGCGAGCCGTACGAACCGAACATCGTTCCGCGCGGCGACTACGCGCGCGTGCTCACGGAGTTTTGGGCGGACGGTCCGGACTCGGAGACGCCGCCGGGGCACTGGTTCACCGTCGTCAACCTCGCCGTGAGCGATCATCCGGCCGCGCAAAAACGATACAAGGGGACCGGGCCGGTGCTCACGGATCTCGAATGGGACGTCAAGGTGTACTTCGCGCTCGGCGGCGGCATCCATGATTCCGCGGTGACCGCGTGGGGCATCAAGGGCTGGTACGACTACGTGCGGCCGATCTCCGCGATCCGTTTCATGGCCGATCGCGGGCAAAGCACCGACGACACGTTGCCGAATTACGATCCGGAAGGTCTTCCGCTGATTGATGGATACGTGGAGGTCGTCGAGGAAGGTGATCCGCTCGCCGGCGACGATAATGAAAACGTCGGCAAGATCAAGCTTTTCGCGTGGCGCGGCACGTCGGAGGTGAACGAAAATCAGACGGACACCGCGGGGGTCGGTTGGATGCTCGCGGAAAATTGGGTGCCGTATCAGCGCCCGACATTCGTGACGCCGCCGTTCGCCGGATACATCTCCGGCCACTCAACCTTCTCGCGCGCGGCGGCCGAAATCCTGACCGAATTCACGGGCGACGAATATTTCCCCGGCGGGCTCGGCGAGTTCGTCGCGCCAAAAAACGAGTTTCTCGAAACCGAGGAAGGCCCCACGGTGGATGTCGTCCTGCAGTGGGCGACGTACCGCGATGCGTCCGACCAGACGAGCCTGTCGCGCATCTGGGGCGGCATTCACCCGCCGGTCGACGACATCTTCGGGCGGCGCCTTGGCATCGTCATCGCGGCGGACGCGATGGATGTCGCCGACGCGTACTTCCGTGGGGAAAATCCCGCGCATTAGCCTTCGACGATTGGTCAAGGCCGTGAGGGCGGCGGCGAGCGGATATCGCCACCGCCTTTCCCGGCGGTGGAAAATTCGCGTTTCGCCATACGCCCGCTGTCTTCCCGATCGCGTTCGGCCGCATGGGCGTGGCACTTTCCTGATCGTGTCGAACGAACAAAAGGGGGGACGATGGCGGCATCGAATTTTCGGCTGAACCTGGTGACGCTTGGCGTTGCCGACATCGCGCGCTCCCGCGCGTTTTACGTCGACGGATTGGGCTTTCGCGCATCGAGCGCGTCAACCGACGACGTCGTGTTCCTGTTCGCGGGCGGGGTGGTGCTCGGCCTGTATCCGAAACACCTGCTCGCCGAGGATGCGAATATTCCCGCGGAGGGCTCGGGCTTTGGCGGCATCGCGCTCGCGCACAACGTGGCGACGCGCGCGGATGTCGATGCGACTCTCGCACGCGCCGAGAAGGCCGGTGCGAAAATCTTGAAGAGCGCGCGCGACGTTTTCTGGGGCGGATACTCGGGCTATTTCTCCGATCCGGATGGATACCTTTGGGAGATCGCGTTCAATCCCTATTGGGAGCTCGACGGCGACGGCCTCGTGAAATTGCCTCACTGACGCAAGATCAACGCACCGGTGCCAAACCTCATCGGTATCCTGATCTTCGCCGCGACGTACGTCCTGATCGCGGCGCGGCGGGCGCAAATCGTGCATCTCGATCGTCCCGCCGCGGCGCTTGCCGGCGCGGTCGCGTGCGTGACGTTCGGCGTGCTCTCGCCACGCGAGGCGCTCGCGTCGGTGGACGGCGCGACGCTTGTGCTCCTTTTCGGCGTGATGGGCATGGGCGCCGTCCTGGCGCTCGACGGGTTTTTCGATCAGGTCGAGCGTCGGGTCGTGACGGCGGCACGCACGCCCGCGCGCCTGCTCGGATTCGTGGTCTGGGGTGCGGGTGGTCTTTCGGCGCTCATCACAAACGACGCGGTGTGCGTGCTGGGGACGCCGATCATCGTGCGGATGGTGCAGCGGAACCGCCTGCCGCCGCTGCCGTTTCTGCTTGCGATCGCGACCGCGTCGAACACGGGCAGCGTGGCGACGCTCGTCGGCAATCCGCAAAACATGTTGTGCGGTATGTTGGGCGATCTCGCGTACCGCGATTACCTCGCCCTCATGGCGCCGGTCGCGATCATGGGCCTTGCGATCAACCACGCCTTGTTGCACGTCATGTTCCGCGCCGCGCTGAAGGGCGCGACGTTCGAATCGCCGGTGGGAGCGGGAAGGCTGTCGCGGCGCGCGAGGATCACGCTCGCCGTCGTGGGGGCGACCGTCGTGTTCTACACGCTCGGCGCCGATCTCGCGTGGACAGCCGTCGCGGGATTCGTCGCCCTCATCCTTTTGCACCGGCGGGACGCGCGCGAGCTGTGGCCGCGTATCGACTGGGCGCTGCTGCTGTTTTTCGCGGGGCTGTTCGTCGTCGTCGAAGGGTTCACGAAAAGCGGAGCGCCGGCCGCTGTATTTCAGCGGTTCCCGCTGGCGGGCGTCGAGGACGGTTTTGCCGGATGGCTCGGCGTCGCGGGGATATTCCTTGTCGGCTCCAACGTCGTCACGAACGTGCCGTTCATTCTCGTGGTTCGCGATCAGATGGCGACGCTGTCCGATCCGCGCATGGGTTGGGAGCTGTTGGCGATGGCCTCGACGTTCGCCGGCAATCTGACGCTGCTTGGCTCCGTCGCGAACATCATCGTCGCCGAGGCATCGCACGAGGTGGGCGGGTTCGGATTCCGGCAATACCTGCGCGTCGGGTTTCCGCTCGCGATCGCGACGACGCTCGTCGGCGCGATCTGGGTGCTCCTCATGCGCGGCGTGTTGTGAGTGTGCCGGGGACGGTGAAACGACAGTCCTTCTACGCCATCCGCGGTGCTTGCGCCTGCGCGAAGATGCGGCTGACGTTCTGCTCCGAGAAAAACTCCGCCGGCGACAGCACCCCCGCGTTGACCTCCACGAACTGGTCCATCGCGTCCTGATTCCCCTGCACCGCACCGAGCAACTTCTGAAGCTGCGGCGTGGGCGGTTCGAGCGTCGCGATCTCGCAGGTGAACTCGAACATCGGCAACACGTGATTGTCGCGCCGATTCTGATACGCGCCCAACGCCTCGTCATACGAGCGCTCGCCGGTAAATGTCTGGTCGAGCGCGTTGGCCAGCAATTCCGCGCTTTCAAAGGCGTCCGTGATTCCCTGCGCGGTGATGTAATCCTTGTTGTACGCGGCGTCGCCCACCAGCGCCCAGCCGCGGCCGTACGGCTTGCGGAAAAAGCCGGATACGGGCGTTCCGACGATGCGCGATTCGAGCGACGCGCCGCGCAGCCGCTTGGCGAACTCGGGTGCCTGATTGAACATCGCCAGGTAGTGCGCCTCGACGTCGTGGCGATTTTCCTCGAACTCGCTCATGGGCCATCCGCCGATGACGAGCGTCATGTCGCCGTGCGTCGGGATCGCCGCGAATCCGCGACGATCGCGAATGTAGGTTTCGAAGCGCCCATTCATGGGAAGGCCACTCCAGAACGCGTAGTATCCCGCCAGAATCGGCTCCTTCTCGTGATACTGCTCGGGCTGAACCGCGCGCGCCACGAGCGAATAACGGCCGTCCGCGCCGATCACCACGCGCGCGTTCTCGACGACGGATTCCTCGCCCTTGCCGTGGCCGCGAATTCCGGTGACGCGGTCGCCGTCCATCAGGATTTCCTCGACGGTGAAACCCTCGCGAACCTCGGCGCCGGATTCGGTCGCGGCGTCGGCGAGCAGCTTGTCGAGGACGGTGCGCCGCGGCGCGTAGGCGATGCCGTTTTCGCCTTCGCCGGGAGCGCCGGTGATGACGATCGGGCCGAAATCGAAGACGTATGTATCGATCGGCGGGCAACCCGTCGCGGTGAGCCGGTCTAGCAAGCCCCATCGACGCAGGGCGGCGACGCCCGGCGGGTGAATCACGAGCGAGGAGATCGTGTCGCTCGGAAACGTTGCGCTGTCGACGCACAGGACCTTGTATCCCTTGCGCGCCAGAAGCATGGCGGTGGGCGCTCCGGCACAACGCGCGCCGACGACAATCGCGTCCCGGTTTTTCTTCGCCATTTCGTCCTCCCTTTTTGCGAGCTCGCACCAAAGATGCCACCACGGTCGCCGCGCGTACCGTTGTCTTCGTTGCATTTGTGGCAAAAGCCCGCCGGGCGCGCCGGCGCAAAAAAACGCGCGGGGTTGTCGGCCCCGCGCGTTCTTCACGCAATCCTCAATCCTCGATCCTCAATCCTTCATGGCCGGCAGGTATTCAGCGAGGCGCGCCAATGTCTGCCGGCCGCCTTCCACGGCGCCGAACTTCGCTTTCTCTTCGCGATATTCGGCCGTAGCGGTCAACAGCCGCAATTTGACGGTCGTTTGGCCGCCGTTCTCGTCGAGCGTGATCGTCGCGTGGAACTTGTTGACGTCGTCGTCGTCGTCCGCTCCGTGCAGGTAAACGAGACGGCGCGGCTTATCGACAAAAAGGTAGGTGACGTGATTCGGCCAGTCCCTGCCGTCCGGGCCGTGCATCGTGAACACCCACGTGCCGCCGACGCGCACGTCCATCGAGTCCGTCGTCGTCGAAAATCCGTTCGGACCCCACCAGTGGGTGAGATGTTCGGGCTTCGTGAGCGCCTCCCACACGAGCGACGCCGGCGCGTCGTACGTGCGCTCCTGGACGATCTCGCGATCGGGCGATCCGAGGACGTACGCGTCGAGCTGATCGAACGTGCCGCCCCAGCCGCCGCGCATCGACGGAATCTGCTTTTCGAACATCGCGCGCTCCGCGTCGGTCGCGTCGATCGGCACGGAGGCAAGCGACAACGTCGTCGTCGCGTCGCGCTCGGTGAACGTCACCGTCGTCAGAATCGTGAGCGGCCAGGGATCGAAAAACGGCGCGCGTGTGATGTTGCCTTCCGCGTCGATGAACGACGAGACGTACACGATCTTCTCCTGCGGGACGATTTCGCGGAAAACCCATTGCGCGCGCATCTCCAGACCGTTCGGCATGCGTAGACCGAATCGGAAAACGCCGCCGAGCCGAAAATCGAGCGAACACTCGGTGATCTCCGCCCCCTTGGGCCCCCACCATTGACGCAGCCGTTGTTCCTCCGCATGCGCCTTCCACACCAGATCGCGCGGCGCGTCGAACGTTCGTTCGATCGCGAAAACCCCCGCGAGATCTCTCGCGCTACTTTCTTTTGCGTTCATGGTCGTCCTCCTCCGATTGTAGCTGTTTCAGGTATTCCCCAAGACGATCGAAACTTTCGTCCCAAAAGCGCCGGTACTCTTCAACCCAGTTCGCCACCTCGGCGAGCGGTTTTGCCGACAGGCGGGCGGGTCGCCATTGCGCGTCGCGCCCCCGCGAAATCAGACCCGCGCGTTCCAGGACCTTGAGGTGCTTGGTCACGGCGGGCAGGCTGATATCAAACGGCTCGGCCAGCTCGGTCACGGTTTTTTCCCCGGACGAAAGCCGCGCGAGGATCGCCCGCCGCGTCGGGTCGGCCAGCGCCGAAAACGTGGTGCTGAGCGGGTCGTTTGGGGTGGCGTGGGGTGTCATGCGTAATTAACCTACTGGTTAAATACAGGGAGCGGCGCCGCGCGTCAAGCGAACGATCGAAAAGTGCGCCGGGAAGCAAGCAATGTTACAAAACCATAGGGCGGTTAGTGGATCAGCGATTAGCGGGAGACGTCCATGTTGTCCATCACGTCCATTTGGTCCCATCGCTCAGGCGGGCACGGCACGCCCGGCCGGCTGGACAATTGATAGGTAACGCCTATCGTACAGGCATGAAATACGCCTCCCACCCTTTGACCCTTCGCCAGCTTCAATACGTCGTCGCGGTCGCGGAGGAAAAAAATTTCCGCCGCGCGGCCGAGCGTTGCCACGTTTCGCAGCCGTCGCTGTCCGCGCAGATCGGCCAGGTCGAACAGGCGCTTTCCGTGCGTCTGTTTGAACGCGGCCGGCGCGGCGTGCTCGTCACGCGCGCGGGTGTGGAGCTTGTCGCGCGAGCGAGAGATATCCTGCTTTCGGTCGACGATCTGGTCGAAACGGCGAAGCGCCACATCGATCCGCTTGCGGGCGTGTTGCGCGTTGGGGTGATTTCGACGATCGGCCCGTATTTGCTGCCCGATCTGGACCCCGCGCTGCGCGCCGCGTTTCCCGGGCTTTTGCTTCGTTGGACCGAGGACAAGACCGAGGCGCTCGTGCGTCGCGTGCTGGCGGGCGAACTCGACGCCGCCCTGCTCGCGCGCGAGGCGGACATCGACGATCTGGCGTGCGAGAGCATCGGCGAGGATCCCTTCGTGCTCGCGGCGCCGGCGGGGCACAAGCTCGCCTCCGGCAAGCGGCCGGTGCGTTTGAACGATCTTCGAGGCGAGGACGTGCTGTTGCTCGATGACGGCCATTGCCTGCGCGATCAGGCGCTCGATCTTTGCGCGGCGGCGGGCGCGAAGGAACTCGGATTCCGCGCGACGAGCCTGACGACGCTCGTGCAGATGGTCGCCGCGGGGCCGAGTGTGACGCTGCTGCCGCGCATCGCCGCCCCGATCGAAAACCGACGCGGGCTGCTTTCGATCCGCCCGTTCGCGCGGCCGGCGCCCAAGCGCACGCTTGTTTTCGCGTGGCGGCGGCGATCGCCGATTTCCGGCCCCATGAAAAGGCTTGCCGGCGCCGCCCGCATCGCGTTTGAGAGCGCGTCGGGCAACGCCGGCAAGTGATTCGGGCGTCGTTTTCGCTTACGACTTTGCGGCGAGGTTCTCGATCGCGTCGATGATTCCCTTGCCGTAAGCCGGGTCCGCCTTCGTGCAGTGCGCGACCTGCCGCTCGACGATCTCACGCGGAACGCCGGCCATAGCCTCCGCGGTGTTGTTGAACAGGCGCTGTTGCGCATCGGGGCTCATCAGGCGGAAGAGGTTGCCCGGCTGCGTGTAGTCGTCGTTGCCCTCGCGGTGATCGTAGCGACCGCCCGCGCCGTCGATCGGCATCGATGGTTCGTCATACGCATGATCCTGCGTCGGCCCGCCGAAGCTGTTGGGCTCGTAATACGCGTCCGGGTTGCCGGTGTTGTTATCGAAAAAGCGCATCGCGCCGTCCTTGTGATAGTGGTGGACGGGGCACTTGGGCGCGTTGACCGGCAGGGCTTCGTAGTGTGTGCCCAGGCGATAGCGGTGCGCGTCCGCGTACGAGAAAATGCGCGCCTGCAGCATTTTGTCCGGCGAGTAGCCGATGCCCGGCACGAAGTTCGACGGCGAAAACGCGGCCATTTCGATTTCCGCGAAGTAGTTGTCCGGGTTTCGATTCAGCTCCATCACGCCGACGTCAATCAGCGGAAAGTCCGCGTGCGGCCACACCTTCGTGAGGTCAAACGGATTGAACGGCGTCTTTTCGGCCTGCGCCGCGGTCATCACCTGGATTTTCAGATCCCATCGCGGAAACTCACCGCGGTCGATCGATCCGTAAAGGTCTTCCTGATAGCTCTCGCGCGTCGCGCCGACGACGGCCTCGGCCTCGCGGTTGGTGAGAAACCGGATGCCCTGGCGCGTCTTGAAGTGGAACTTCACCCACACGCGTTCGTTGTCGGCGTTGATGAGCGAATACGTGTGCGATCCGTAGCCGTTCATGAAACGCGGGCTGACCGGCAGGCCGCGATCGCTCATGAGGATCGTCACCTGGTGCAAGCTCTCCGGCGAGAGCGACCAGAAATCCCACATCGCGGTCGTGCTGCGCAGGTTGGTCCTCGGATGGCGTTTTTGCGTGCGAATGAAATCGGGGAACTTCAGCGGATCGCGCACGAAAAAGACCGGCGTGTTGTTGCCGACAAGATCCCAATTGCCCTCCTCGGTATAGAACTTCAGCGCGAAACCGCGCACGTCGCGCTCCGCGTCCGCCGCGCCGAGCTCTCCGGCCACGGTGGAAAAGCGCGCGAGCATCGGCGTCTTTTTGCCGACCTCCGAAAAAATCCTGGCCTTGGTGTATTTCGTGATGTCGTGCGTGACCGTCAGAGTGCCGTGCGCGCCCCAGCCCTTGGCGTGGACGACGCGCTCCGGGATGCGTTCGCGGTTCTGGTGAGCGAGCTTTTCGATGAGGTGGACGTCCTGCAACAGGACGGGGCCGCGCGGGCCGGCGGTCTGCGTGTTCTGGTTGTCGGCGATCGGGTTTCCGGCCGACGTGGTCTGCGTCGGGGGTTTCTTTTCCATGGTGGGATCTCCTCCGGTGTCTTTAAGCGTTGCGACTCCCGAGGCGCGATTATAGTGTCACGCCCCTAACGCCTGTCCAAGACATCGTTTCGATGAATTCGATAGGGTAGGGCTATCAGCCCTGGGAACGCCGAGCTCCAGCTCGGCATCGAAGCGCGATCGTCAGCGGTCAACCCGCGGCCCTGGGAACGCCGAGCTCCAGCTCGGCATCGAAGCGCGATCGTCAGCGGTCAGCGCCGGCGTGCGCCTGAAAGACGAAGGCGCATCATCGGCTTGTGGGGCTTCGTGCGTTGCACGACTTCGAAGCCAAGCCGGGCGAATGTCGAAGCAACCCCCGTATAAACCGAGGCGGGGTTCTTCTGCCCCGTCGTCTCCGTCGGGTACGCCTCGAGGATGCGCGCGCCGTGCTCGCGCGCGTATTGCATCGCGGCGCGCGTGAGCACGCTCGTGAGTCCGCGCCCGCGGAACTTGCGGCGAACGACAAAACAAGGCAGTGACCACACTCCCGCGATATCAAGGTCCGTTTTGAAATTCGCCGAGTTCGCAAGGCCGGCAAGCCTGTCGCGCGGCATGATGCGGCACCACGCGGCAGGCTCGTCGTCGATATACGCGAGAAGACCTGGCGGCGGGCCGGCTTCGACGATCACCCGAAAGAGATCCCGGTTTTTCGCCTTGCCGCCGCCGCGCGAATCCCCGCGCCATTCGTCGATCGTCGGCGTGATCCAGTACATGCACCAGCATCCCGCGACGCCGCCGCGCCCGAGCACCTTCTCGAAGTCGCCGAAGCGATCCGGCGTAAGCGGATGGATTTCGTACCCTTCGATATTCATGGATCGTCCCGCTTCGGATTTACCAACACGCCTGAGCGCCGCCGAAATCCTGCGACGGCTCTCTTTTCTCTTTTCTACTTTTCTATTTCCTCGCCCTCAATACACATTCGCGGCGAACGGCCGCGCGGCACGCGCGTCGCGCAGCGCGTATCCCCACCAGGCCAGCCGATTCAACATGCGATCGGCCATCGCGGCGCTCGGCGTGCCGGCGATCAGCATCTCGTTCGCGTCGTAAATCTTGCGGTAGTAGGGCAGAAGCACGGCCTCGCGCACCGCGACGGCGTTCATTTCCGCGAACACGGGCTTGAGCTGTTCGATCGCGCGGATGCCGCCGGAAATGCCGCCGTAGCCGACGAACCCGACGGGCTTCGCGTGCCACTCCTCGTCGGCGAGGTCAATCGCGGCCTTCAGCGACGCGGGGTAGCCGTGGTTGTACTCGGGCGTCACGACCACGAACGCATCCGCGCGCGCGAGGCGGGCGAGGTAGTCGTCCATGGCCGGCGTGGTGTCGGACACGAGCGCGGAGGGCAGGGCGAGATCGGCTAGATCAATCAGGTCGATACCGAATTCCTCGCGGTTTTGCGCGTACGCGACAAAACATTTCGCGACGGTGGGACCGAACCGCTCAAGCCGCGTGCTGCCGATGAGGACCGCCAGGCGAAGGGGGGCGTTGTTCGTGTTCGATTGGTCGGGCATGCGCTCTCCTTGTTCATCGTCCGGAAGCGGACGCCGCCCATCCTGCAACTTCAAGTCAACTTGAAGTCAAGCGTTCGCTTCGTTATCGTCTAGCGCATGGATACGAATTTGACCATCGGCGCCCTCGCCGAACGCACGGGCGTCGCGGCGAGCGCGCTGCGTTATTACGAAAGCGAAGGGCTGATCCGTTCCGCGCGCACCGGCGGCGGGCAGCGGCGTTACGCGCGCGACGCGATCCGCCGGGTGAGCTTCATCCGCGCGTCGCAGCAGATCGGCGTGCCGCTGCCGGAGATCCGTGACGCGCTCGCGCTGTTGCCGGACAAACGCACGCCGAACGAAAAAGACTGGAAGCGCCTTGCCGCGATGTGGCGCCCGCGCCTCGACGCGCGGATCGCCATGCTGACGCGCCTTCGCGACCGGCTCGACGGCTGCATCGGATGCGGATGCCTGTCGCTCGCGAAATGCGCGCTGCTGAACCCGGGCGACCGCGCGGGCCGTCGCGGCCCGGGGCCACGATACGTGATCGACAAGGACTGAGCGCGTCAGCGATCGTCCGCGCCCAGTGCGCGCTCGATGCGTTTGTCGGGGATCAGCCACACGATCGCGACGCCGATATAGAGCGCGATCGCAAGCGGCGACCACACGAACGCCAGCGTCATCCCGGCGATGTACGCGACGACCGAGAGTTTCCCCTTCCAGTCCCTGCCGAGTGCGACGGAAAGTCGCGAGTCCTTCTCGTGCACGGCCAAAAGCGCGCGCGTCAGGATGAAATACGCGATCGCGGAGGCGAGCAGCACCGCGCCGTAGGCCGCGACGGGCGTCGCCGCTCTCGAGTTCTCGCCGATCCATGCGGTCACGAACGGCACGAGCGACAGCCAGAACAGCAGGTGCACGTTCGCCCACAGCACCGCGCCGTTCACGCGCTCCACCGCGTGCAGCAGGTGGTGGTGATTGTTCCAGTAGATCGCGAGGAACCCGAAGCTCAGCACGTAATAAAGAAGCTTCGGCACGATCGGTCCGAGATCCGCGAGCGTGTGCCCGTGCGGCGGATGCAGTTCGATCACCATGATCGTGATGATGATCGCGATCACACCATCGCTGAACGCTTCCATCCGGTTTCTCGTCATCGCGATCGATTCTTGTCGACGGACGCGCGCTTGAAAAGGCCGCGATGCTTACACCTCCGCGGATGCGCGTGGGGCGCGATTCGACGCAACTTGTTTGGCGCGTCCTATTCTTTTCGCGCCGGCTGGCGGACAAACGCGGAATTGAGCGCAACGCGGGGCGGCGATGGCAGGGCGTATCGACAACGGAATGGACGCGATCCGGCGGATCGTCTCGCGCTTTGTCGAGGTGCGTCCGGGCGAGGGCCGCGCACTGGCCTGGGCGTTTCTCTATTTCTTCACGCTTCTCACGGGCTACTACGTGCTTCGCCCCGTGCGCGAGGAGATGGGGATTCGCGGCGGCGTGAAGGCGCTGCCGTGGCTGTTCTCCGCGACGTTCACGGCGATGTGCGTCGCGCTGCCGATTTACGGCTGGGTAGTCGGCCGCTTCGAGCGCCGCCGCATCGTGCCGATCGTCTATCGCTTCTTTCTGCTGAATCTCGTCGCCTTCTGGGCGCTTTTCGCCGCGGGCGTCGGTGGCGAAGCGCTTCCACGAGCGTTTTACGTGTGGACCGCCGTTTACAATCTTTTTGTCGTGTCGATTTTCTGGAGCGTGCTCGCCGACCTGTTCAAAAGCGAGCAGGCGCGCCGGCTTTTCGGATTCGTCGCCGCGGGCGGCACGGCGGGCGCGATCTGCGGACCGATCATCGCCGGGTCGCTCGTCACCGTTGTCGGGCCGCTGCACTTGCTTCTCGTGTCCGCGCTGTTGCTCGAGGCGTCCGTGCGGTGCATGCGCGGCCTGTTTCACGCCGTGCCCGAGGACGCGCGCGCAAGCCGCGAATCGCCGATCGGCGGAGGCGTTTTCGACGGGCTGACCGACGTGATCCGCTCGCCGTACCTGCTCGGTATCGCGGCGCAGACGCTGTTCTACGCGTGCGTCTCCACGTTCCTGTATCTGCAACAGCAGACGATCGTCGCCGACGCGCTTTCCGATTCCGCGGAACGCACGCGGCTTTTCGCGATGGCCGATCTTCTCGTCAACGCCGTCGCGCTTGCACTGCAAACGTTCGTGACGGGCGCGGTGCTCTCGCGCCTTGGGCTCTTCGCCGGGCTGGCCGCCGTGCCGATCGCCGGCGCCATCGGCGCGTCGGCCCTCGCCGCCGTGCCGGCGATGATCGCCGTCGTCGTCGTGAACGCGCTGCGCCGCGGGGTGCATTACGGAATCGAAAAACCTGCGCGTGAGACGCTCTTCACCGCTGTCGCGGACGCCGAAAAATACAAGGCAAAAAGCCTCATTGATACGGTTGTTTATCGCGGCGCGGATGCGGCAAGCGGCATGGCTTACGCGGGGTTGCAGGCGATCGGCCTCGCGCTTCGGCCGATCTTTCTGGCGGCCGTGCCGCTGGCGCTCGCCGGCCTCGCGCTTGCGCGTTGGCTGGCGAAGCGGCACGAGCGACTTGCAGACCAACGAACGACAACGGAGGAATCATCATGAATCGACGCATCTTCATGATCGGCGCGGCCGGCATCGCGGCGGGATTCGCGGGCGGCGCGCTTCCGATGCCGCTCTTCGCGGCGGAAGGGGGCACGATGCGCAAGCGAAAGATTCCGGCAAGCGGCGAGGAGATCCCCGTCATCGGGCTTGGCTCATCGATCACGTTCGATGTCGGCGGCGGCGCCGGCGAGCGCGAGCCGATCCGGGAAGTGCTGCGGCGCTTTTTCGCGGCGGGCGGACGCGTCATCGATTCGTCCCCGATGTATGGCCGCTCGGAAGAGGTCATCGGCGATCTCGTCGCGCCGATGGGCGTGGATGCCTTTCTGGCGACCAAGGTCTGGACGCGCGGCAAGAAAGACGGCGAGGAGCAGATGGCCCAGTCGATGCGCCGCCTGCACACGGAAAAGCTCGATCTCATGCAGGTGCACAACCTGGTCGACTGGAAAACGCAGCTCGCGACCATGCGCGCGTGGCGCGACGAGGGGAAAATCCGCTATCTCGGCATCACGCACCACGCCCTCGGCGAGTTCGACGAGATGGAAAAGATCCTGCGCGCGGAAAAGCTCGATTTCGTGCAGCTGCCGTATTCGGTCGAGGTGCGAAAGGCCGAGGAGCGCCTATTGCCCGCCGCCGCGGATACGAACACGGCGGTGCTCATCATGCGCCCGTTCGAAAAGGGGGGGATGTTCAGGAAAGTGAAGGGCAAGCCGATTCCGGCGTGGGCCGCGGAGCAGGGGTTCGAGCACTGGTCGCAGCTTTTCCTCGCGTTCATCCTCGCGAATCCACACGTGACGTGCGCGATCCCCGCGACGTCCAAGCCGCATCATCTGTCGGAAAACGTGAAGGCGGGCATCGGACCCGAGCTCGACGCGGCCGGCTGCAAGAAGCTGCTCGCGGAATTGTAGGCTCAGCCCCGCTGGTCGCTCGGCAGCATGAGGTCTTCGAGGAAGAACGCGGCCAGATCGGCCCGTCCGGAAAGCCCCGCCTTTCGATAAACCGCGCGCGACTGCTGGCGCGCGGTCGCCTCGGTGATCGATCGCGCTCCGGCGATTTCCCGGTGGCTCAATCCCTTGAGCAGCAGAAGACCGACCTCTTTTTCCGCGGGCGAGAGCTCCCATCGGTCGAATTGGCGGTCAATCGCCGCGCCGAGCCCCGCGACGAGATCCCGCGCCTCGGTGCGCCAGCGTTCCGCGGCTTCGGCGGTTTGCGCGAGCCGTTTGGCAAGCGATTGCGCCTCGGCCTCGGCCTCGCGCGTTCGCCGGATCGTCCGCGCGAGGCGCCGCGTAATGGCTCCCGCGCCGGCAAGTCCCACGAGCACGACGCATCCCTCGACCATGACGTGACCGAGCGTCGTGCCCTCGCGAGCGTCGGTGGCGAGGTCGATCGAGGCCAGCAGCACGACCGCGACAAACGCCGTGAGAGCGCCGGCCAGAAGGCGTCCCTCGGATGTGAATCCGCCCCGATTCATCGGCCGAAGTCTCCCGATATCACGTTTGGCGGATGGTCGATTCCTCCGCCACGCGCCATGGTGGTCCCCGCGTTAACTATGGAGGTTTCTATCATGGACGCATGGCTATTCCATCCCAAATTCGTTCACGTTCCGATGGCGCTCGGGGTTCTGATGCCCCTTGTGGCCGGGGGTCTGCTTGTCGCCTGGTGGCGCGGATTTCTCCCCGCGCGCGCCTGGATCGTGGCGGTCGCGTTGCAGGCCACGCTTGTGGCGTCCAGCGTCGCGGCGATGAAAACCGGCGAGCGCGAGGAGGACCGCGTCGAGCGCGTGGTCGCCGAGCGCGTGATCGAGGCGCACGAAGAGGCGGCGGAGATATTCGTCTGGAGCGGCGCGGCGGTGTTTGGCGTGATGCTGCTAGGCTTTGCATTGTCGGCGACGCGCGGCGGGCTTCCGGTTGCGGCTTTGGCGCTTGCGGGAACAATCGTGGTTCTCGGGCTCGGTTACCGCGTCGGTCAGGCGGGCGGCGAACTCGTCTACAAACACGGCGCGGCGAGCGCCTATGCCGGCGCGATCGCGCCCGGCGGCGGTTACCACGACGAAGATGATTAAACGGCGGGCCGCGGCGGTCGCGCGGGGAAAACGCCTCGCCGATCAGTCCGCGGCCTTCAGCCTTGGCGTGAAAAGCGCCCGGTAAACGTGCGACGGGATGCAGATGTGCGTCACGCTGACGAGAGCCGCGACCGAGGCGAGTACGGTGCCGAGCGCGTATCCAGCCGTCATCGCGCCGGCCGAAAACGCGGCGCCGGTCGCGATCAGCCAGACCGTCGCGATCGCGCAGGCGAACCGTCGCGGCGCGCCGTGCGGCGGAAGCGGGCGCGTACCGGTCAAATGCCGGAAACCGAAGTTGTACAGCCAGTCGAAAGGGTGGCTTGGCAAGATCGCGCCCACGAACGCGGTCGCCGCCAGGGTCCAGAGAATCGCGGGCGACGCCAGGGCGGTACCGGCGATCATGAACACCGTGCAGAACGCGGGCGACCAGCGGATCCACGGGCCGAGTTCGGCAAGCGTGGAGTCGTCCAGATCGCCGTACCCTTGGATTTCCAGACGATTCCGGACCTGTTCGGGCGTGGGCATGACACGCTCCGTAGACAAACGGTTGCGGCTCCATGCATTTTATAGCGAGATCCGCGCAACACGATCTGTGAGGGGCACCCATGTCTTTATTCGATGCGTACATCATGGTCGACTGGTCCGCCACGAATAAACCGCGTGGGGGCAAGGCGGATTGCATATGGATCGCGCATGGGAAAAGCGGAGATGAATCGCCGGCCTGCTACAGTCCGAACACGAGAGACTTGGCGACGACGAAAATCGGCGAAGAGTTGGAGAAATACCTAGCGTCATGCATTGGCCGAATTCTTCTCTGCTTTGATTTTCCGTACGGATATCCGGCGGGATTCGCGTCCTTCTTGCGCACGGACGTGGACGCCGGCAAACCCGCGTGGCGCATCGTCTGGGATGCAATTGAAGACGAGCTGGACGACGACATTGGCACGCTTCCGGGCCGTATTGCGACGAATCGAAGCAATCGATTTGCGGTCGCATCGAACTTCAATGCGCGCGTCGCGCGAGGAAATTCGACGGGGCCGTTCTGGTGTCAGGCCAACAAGGGCGAATTCACGAACATTCCCCAGTGCCGTCCCGATCCGCCGTTCGCGGCGCAAAGCCGCGAAACGAAGGACGGCCTGCGGTTGACGGACCGGCGCGCCGAGAGCACCTCGCCATTTCGACTGTTCGGCACGGGTAGCGTGGGAAGTCAGATTCTCACCGGCATCCCGCGCCTCGCGGCGCTTCGATTTGACGAGGGACTTGCCAAATGCTCGTCCGTCTGGCCGTTCGAAACCGGTTGGGCGGCTGGAGAAGATTGGCCCGGCCGGGATATCCGTATCGTGCACGCGGAGATCTATCCGACGATCCGGGAGCAAGACGACGATCTGAACAAGCTGTCATGCGGCGAACCCGGTGAGAAACCGATCAAGGACCGCCGGCAGGTTCGAACGATGTGGCACTGGGCGAAGAGACTCGATAGCGACAACAAGCTCTGGCGCGAGTTCGCGATTCCGCACGGCATCGCACCCGGCTCGCGTGAGGACGAAGCCATCCGCTCCGAAGAGGGCTGGATTCTCGGCTGTCCGCCGCTCGACAGCGATCACCGGTAGCACCGGCGGCTTCGTGGCGCCAACCTCGGCAATCCGTTTATTCCACGATTTCATAAGGTTAACTTGACGCACGCCGGCAATATCCAATAGTGTCCGTAATGTCCCTTACGACCTCTTTGACCGGTGGTGGCGATGGTTTCGTCCTTATCCAGCCCGCGAAAAATGCCTGGCGAGCGCCTGCTTACGACCGGTGACGCGGCGAAATACTGCCGCGTCGATCGCCGGACGATACTTCGCTGGGTCACCGCCGGGCGCCTGCCGGGCCACAAGACCGGCGGGGGACGCACGCGCATCCGCGAGCAGGACCTGATCGACTTCATGAGCGAGTGCGGCATTCCAATGCCGCGCGTCACGGCGCTTCTCGCGCGAAACACCCCGCGCGTCGGCATCGTCGATGACGATCCGCGTGTCGTTCGGGCGCTGGCGAAACTCATCGCACGCCGGTTTCCCGGCGTCGAAATCCGCACCGCCGGTGACGGCTTTGGCGCCGGGATCATGGCCACCACCTTTCAGCCGCACCTGCTGATTCTCGATATCGTCATGCCCGGCCTCGACGGCGAAGATGCCTGCCGGCTGATTCGCTCCAACGAAGCCATGCGTGACATCGCGATCTTCGTCTTGTCCGGACACCTCGACGAAGATCGCCGCGAGCGGCTGATCCGCGCCGGTGTCGATCGTGTCGTCGAAAAGCCGGTCGAGTCGGCGGTTCTCTACGAGGCCGTCGCCACGCTCGCCGTCGCCCGCGCGGGACCGGCCCCCGTGTCCGAAGCGGCAGCGCCCCCCTTCACTGGGCGGCGTTCATGACTTCGGGCGACGCCGAGGCCAGGTTCCGCTCGGTATTCGAGGGTGCGCTTGACGCGATGCTCATCGTCGACGACGACGCCCGCATCGTGGACGGAAACGCATCGGCCCTGTCGCTTCTCGACGTCGGGCGCGAGGGCCTGTTGTCGATGACGGTCGGCGATCTGGCGCCGCCGGAATTTCAGTCCGACCTGGACGCATGGTGGAACAAATTCCTGCTTGACGGGCGCATGGAGGGGCAGTTCGCGCTACAGCGCGCCGGCGGCGAAACGCGCGCGATCGATTTTCGCGCGACCGCGCGCATCATGCCCGGCCGCCACCTTTCGGTCCTGCGGGACATCACCAAGCGCGTGCGGGCGGAAAAGGCGCATCAGGCGGCGCAGCGCGACGCCGAAAAAGCCCGTTCGCAACTGGCCGCCGTGCTTGAGAACATCCCCGATTACGTCGTCGCCGTCGATGCGAGCGGAACGATCCAGTTCGTCAATCGCGCCGTGCCGTTTAACGCCGGAAAGCAGGCGATCGGATCGAACTGGCTCGATTTGTTCCCCACGGAACAGCACCCGGTGATGACGGCCGCGCTCGAAGCCGTGCTGGCCGGCGGAAGCCCGACGAAATTCGAAACGTGCCTGACCGCCCCCGATGGATCGTCGATCTGGTTTGAATGCGGCATCGGCGCGGAACGGCGGGGCGACGAGATCGTCGGCGCGGTGATCATCGCGCGTGACGTCGCCGAAAAAAAACGAACCGAAACGCGCCTTGCCATGACCGACCGCCTGGTCTCCGTGGGCACGCTTGCCGCGGGTGTCGCGCACGAAATCAACAATCCGCTCACGACCGTCATCGCGAATCTCGATTTGATGGCGCAGGACCTCGCGCGGCTTGCGCTCCCGGCTTATAAAAAACGCACTCGCGGCGCCGCCGATTCGCTGATCGCCGAATTTCGCGAATCCCTGGACGACACCCGTGCGGCGGCTTGGCGCATATGCCATATCGTTAGGGATCTGAAGGTGTTTTCGCGGCCCGACGAGAGGCGGCGCGGGCCGGTCGATATCAATCGCGTCATGGAATCCACCTTGCGCATGGCCGCCAACGAAATCCGGCATCGCGCGCGGCTTGTGAAGGAATACGGCGACGTCCCGCCGGTTGACGGCAGCGAATCAAAGTTCGGGCAGGTGTGCCTGAACCTGATCGTCAATGCCGCGCAGGCGATCCGCGAAGGCGACGCCGCCCACAACACGATCCGCGTCGCGACGCGCGTCGACGGCGACGGCCGCGTGGCCATCGAGGTCTCCGACACCGGCGCCGGAATTCCCGCTCGCGCCCTCGCGCGCATCTTCGAGCCGTTTTACACCACCAAGCCCGTCGGCGTCGGAATGGGCCTTGGTCTTGCCATCTGTCACGGCATCGTCGCCGGGCTCGGCGGCGAGATTCAGGTCGAAAGCGTGGTGGGCGCCGGGAGCACCTTCCGCGTGTTGCTGCCGCCGGCGGACCTTTCCCAAGTCGTCGAACCGAACGCGCCGGCGCCGGTCGCGCGGTGCTGTCGGCGCGCGCGCGTTTGCGTCATCGATGACGAGCCGTCGATTTGCGTATTGCTTCGCCGCGCCCTGGCCGAGGAGCACGAGGTCGTCACGGCGAACGAAGCCGGCGAGGCTCTCGCACGCATACGCGGCGGCGAGGTTTTCGACGTCATCCTCTGCGACTTATTGATGCCGCAGATGACAGGCATGGAATTCCACGACGAGCTGCGCCGCCTGGACCCGCTCCAGGCCGCGCGCATCGTCTTTCTCACCGGCGGCGCGTTCACACCGGCGGCACGCTCGTTTCTCGAGGCCATGCCGCATCCGCATATCGAAAAACCCTTCGACCCGCGTCAAATACTCGCACTCGTCAACGGCCGCATTCGTTAGCAAGCCAACATTGATGATCGTCGCGGCATCAAGTCGATGGCGTCCTGATGCACCAATCGTGGTAAAAAGGCACCTTCTATTTTTGGTTCGGAACGGGGCTGCCTTGGGTTGACCCACTTGGCGCGGGTTATGGGAGTGACGGATTGAGGGACGGTATTGGAGCGGCGAATTCATTTTTGCTCGCGATCATTGGCCTTGTCTGGTGGGCGATCGCGTGCGAACCGGGCGCGGGAAATGACGGCGACGATACGGGCGAGCCGGCCGCCGAACCGATTTTCCCGCTCGATTCCGTTGCGGGCTGGCATGAAGGCCGCCCCTGCGGTTTCACGCACGAGCACGAGCTTCGGTACATCCGCGTGGTCACCAATGAAGCGGCGACCACGCCGTATCGCGAGTTGAACGCGGATCACCGCTACGCCATCGGAGCGACGCTCGTGAAGCTCGAATACGAGGACGAAAACTGCACCGAACTGCTTGAGTACACGGCCATGCGGAAGATGGAATCCGGCTACTCGGAATTCGGCAACGACTGGCGTTGGCAGCGCGTGGCGATCGACGGCACGGTGCTCAAGGACGGTGAAATCAAGTCGTGCATCGACTGCCATGCGCATCATTGCACATGGCCGGAGTGCGGTTACGAGGACTGCGGTTTCGATCTCACCTGCGGAATTGAGGAAACGAAATGAACGATCCACGAGTTTCGATCGCCGGTGGCAGACATCTGTTTTGGCTGGTCGCCTTCCTGGCCGCCGCGTTTCTGATCGCGGTCGCCGGCTGCGGCGGCGATGACGACGACGATGACGACGGGGGCGACGGCGACGCCGGTAGCTGCGATCCCGCGGTCGCCTTGTGCACCTGGGCCGGCAACGGCCTGGCCGGTTTCGACGGCGACGGGCATCCGCTCGCCGAGTCGATGCTCTACTGGCCCATCGACGTGACGTTTATGTCAAACGGCGACGCGTATATCGTCGATTGGAACAACCACGCGATCCGCAAGGTCGAGGAAGACGGCACATTGCGCACCGTCATCGGCTCCGGCTTTGTCGGCGACGGCCCCGAGGATCTTTCCGACACGCAGGCCCCCGGCGCGCCCGGGACGAGCGTCGCGCTCAATCACCCGACGCAGTTCGTCGAGAATCCGAACGACGACACAATCGTGCTTGTCTCGTGGCACAATCACAAACTGCGCGCGTTCGATCCGGCAACGGAGATGGTTTCGATAACCTGCGGGAGCAATCCGGGCTACGCCGGCGACGGCGGACCCGCGGGCAAGGCGCTTTTGAACCAGCCGACGCAGGTCGCCTTCTCGCCCGGCGGCAGTGAGTTCATTCTCGATATGCGCAATCAGGTGATCCGCTCCATTTCGCCCGACGGCGTCATCGAGACCGTGGCCGGCACGCCCGCGACACAGGGTTACGATGGTGACGGTGGCACGCCGCTTGAAGCGACGTTCAATTTCCCCGCGGGGTCGAATCCCCCTCCGGGCGGCGCGCTGGCGTTCGACCAGGACGGCCGCCTTTACGTTTCGGACACGCTCAACAACGTCATTCGCCGCATCGATTTCGAAAACGACCTCATCCAGACAATCGCCGGCACGGGCGAAGCCGGATTCGGCGGCGACGACGGGCCCGCGACGGCCGCGATGTTGAACAATCCGCGCGACCTGGAGATGTCATCCGATGGCCGCAATCTTTATATCGCCGATGAGAAAAACCACCGCGTGCGGGCTATCGATCTCGAAACGGGCGTCATCCGCACGGCCGCGGGTAACGGGGACGCGGGCTACGGCGGCGAGGGCTTCTCGCCGACGGAAACCGCGCTGAATCGCCCGGGCGGAGTCGCGTTCGACCTTTCAGGCAGGCTCTACATTGCGGATACGTACAACCATCGCATCCGCGCGTTCACGCCGGGAGATTGAAGATGCTGAAATTCCCGAATTTCCGCGTCATGGTTTTCGCCGCGCTCGCGGCGCTCGCGTTTTGCTTGCCGATCGCGTGCGAATCGGGCGGCGGCGGCGATGACGACGCCAGTGTTTGCGAGGCCGCGCCCGGCGTCATTTGCACGTTCGCGGGCAACGGCGTCGCCGCGCTCGGCGCGGACGGCGTTCCGCCGGAAAAGGTGAGCCTGTATTTGCCGATGGACATGACGTGGGGGCCCGACGGCCTCGCGTATATCATCGACTGGAACAACCACCGCATCCGCCGCATCGTGGGCGGCGAGGTGGAAACCTACATCGGCACGGGCGAGCTCGGCGACGCGCCCGACGGCCCCGCGCTCGAAACGAGCCTCAACCATCCGACGCACATCCGGTTCTCGCCGCAGGGCACGGTGATCCTGTCGGCGTGGCACAATTCCAAGGTGATGGAAATGGACACCGCCACCGGCGCGATGGAAGCAATCTGCGGCGACGGGCAGCGCGCCTTCGCGGGCGAGGGTGTGCCCGCGATCGAGGCGCTCGTCGATCTGCCGGTGTCGACGGCATTCGACGGCCAGGGGCGCATGTACATCATGGATCAGGCGAACCAGCGCATCCGCCGCGTCGATCAGAACGGAGTTATCGACACCGTGGTCGGCCCGGTCGGCACGTTCGTCCCGGACGGCTACGTCGAGGTGTGTGAACCCGTCGAGGGCGGCGGCGAGGAATGCCGCGTCTGCCGCGAGGAGTCGGCCGACGATCCGAACTGCACGCGCGCGCCGTCGAGGCCCCAGGGCTTTCGCGGGGACGCCGTTCCCGGCGCGGAAGTTTACATGAATCAGCCGGTCAGCCAGTCGGCCGCGCCGTCCGCCGGCATGGAGATGGGGCCGGACGACGTGCTGTATTTCACCGACACCGGCAATCATCTCGTTCGCGCGCTCGATCCCGACGGCACCGTACGCACCGTCGCGGGCGTCAATCCCGCGCCCTACGACGCGACGGAACTCGACGAAGGCGCCCCCAAGGGCGCCTTTTCCGGCGACGGCGGCCCGGCGACCGAGGCGCGGTTCTATCAGCCGCGCGATGTCGCGATCGCGCCGGACGGCACGATCTTCGTGGCGGACAAGGAGAATAGCTGCGTCCGGCGGATCGGCCCCGACGGCGTCGTCGACACGTACGCGGGATTGTGTGGAGACGCGGGCGACGAAGGCGACGGCGGCCCGGCGATCGACGCGCGGCTCAGCCGCCCCTACGGCGTCGAACTCGATCCGGCCGGCAACCTCTATATTGCCGACACCTACAATCACCGCATCCGCGTCGTGTACGCGGCTGAATGAGCGCGGCGCGCGCGCCGATGCCAAAAAACCGTCCGGAGATATATGTCGCGGTGTTGCGGGGCATCAACGTCGGCGGCAAACATCGCCTCGCCATGAAGGATCTTGCGGCGATGTTCGAAGACGCCGGCGCAATCGACGTTCGCACGTACATCCAAAGCGGCAACGTCGTCTTTCGCGCGAGCGAAGGCGTGGCCGCGTCTCTTCCCGCCCGCGTCGCCGCGATGATCGAGGAGCGCCTTGGCTTTCGCGCTCCCGTGGTAACGCGCACCGCCGGGGAAATCGACCGCATCGCCAAATCCAATCCGTACCGGGCGGCGGGCGCCGATCCGAAATCCCTGCACGTCGTTTTTCTCGCCGGCAAGCCGGACGCCTCGCGCGTCCGCGCACTCGACCCCGATCGCTCGCCGGGCGACGAATACACCGTCGCGGGAAGCGTGATCTACCTGCTCTGCCCGCACGGCGTCGCGCGTACGAAGCTCACCACCGACTATTTCGACGCAAAGCTTCAGACCACGAGCACGACGCGCAACTGGAACACCGTCCTCAAATTGCGCGAACTCGCGAAGGAATAACGCCCCCCTCCCGCAACGCACGCACGCGGACGGGACGCGGGTTTCGCGCGCGTGTTTACGCGTTGGGGCGGGCGGTCCGATCGGTTTCGATGTGGTCGGCGAGTCCCTTGACGCCGACCTCGCGCGCGCAATTCGAGCAGCAGAAAAGGCGATCGCCCGCCTGCACGCCGTGGCCGACGATGCGCACGCCGCACGCTTCGCATATCGGCGCGAGTCGGTGGATGGCGCATTCGAAGCTGTCGAAATGGAAGGACTCCCCGTTCCACTTCACCTGGAATCCGCCGCCGTATTCGTTTCCGCAGGTATCGCAACGAGCCATGATGGCCTCCTTGATCGTGTTCCCGACGCCCGCGAATCATGACACGGGCGCGCGCCGGCGACGCCCGAATGCCGCCGATCCGTGGGCGCGGGCACACCTTGCGCGCGATCCGGCCGCCGAACGTCTTTGACCGCGCGCGAAAAACGCGCGATGAACGGGGATATGGCAATCCCGGCGCCGAACGGAACGCGTTCGATCTTCACCGCGCAGATCGTTTCCTACCTGCTTGTCATTTTTGCGCTTGCGTCGATCTTCAGCTTTTTCTTTTTCTCGACGGCGCGCGATCACCTGGAGGACGAGGTCGCCCGCAAACTGCGCGACATCGCGAGTATCGCCGCGCGCAACGTGCCCGTCGAGCGGATCGAGTTGATTCGCGCGAGCGACGATGAGTCGCGCATGGTCCGCCGCCTGCTGGAAAAACTCGACGAAATCCGCGAGGCGACGGG
Source organism: bacterium (assembly GCA_019912885.1). Taxonomy (NCBI): domain Bacteria; species bacterium. Next base: position 48,043 of record JAIOHV010000090.1, on the reverse strand, counting down.
CGTGGAGTCGATCGTCGTGTTCCGTCCCGACCTCACCGCGCTTTTGCCGGCGCCAGGGGCGAAAATCGGCGACCGCATCGCCCCGCGCCGCTTCGACGAGGGCGCCTTGGCGAGCCTGTCGGCCGGCCACTCCGTCAGCACCGGCACGTTTCGCGGCACGGGGGGAAACCTCTATATGTCGGTCTGGGCGCCGATCACGACACCGGCGGGCGCCCTGGTGGCCATCGTCGGCGTCAACGCCGGCACGCGCGAGGTGGAGGTGATCGAGTCGATGCGCGCGCGGCTCTACCTCGTCACCGCGCTCGGCGCGATGTTCGGCGTGCTGCTCGCGATCGTTTTGGCGCGCACGCTGACGCGGCCCATCCGCAGCATGGCCGACACGGCCCGCCGCATCGGCCGCGGCGAATACGACGCGCGCGTGCCGCCGCCCGCGGCGTCCGAACTGCGCGTCCTGGCCGAATCGATCAACGGCATGGCCGAGCAGGTGCGCCGGCGTGACGATAGCCTCAAGGAGATCTCCGCGTCCGTCGCGCACGAGATCCGCAATCCCCTCAATTCCATCAAGCTTCTCGTGACGCTTCTCGGTGAGGAACTGCGAGAGAGCGGCGCGCCTCCGTCCCGGACGATCGAAACGCTTCATCGCGAGGTTGGCAAGCTGAATCGGTTCCTCACCGAGTTCCTGACCTATTCGCGCCCGATCCGGCTTTCAGCGCGTCAGGCCGACCCGGGGGATATCGCGCGCGCGGCCGCGGAGATGGCCGCCGGAGAGGCCGAGAGCGCGGGTGTCGCGATCGACCTGCTCGTCGAGGAAGGATTGCCGGGCCTTCGCGCCGATCGCGACCGGTTGGAACAATCCTTGCTCAATATCCTTTTGAACGCCGTTCAGGCGAGCCCGGAGGGCGGGCGCGTCGCGGTTTTGGTGCGCCGCGCGCACGGGGAGGAAGATTTCGTGGAATTCGTCATCGACGACACGGGCCCGGGAATCCCGAAGGACGTGCAAGACAAATTGTTCGATCCCTTCTTCACGACCCGCGAGGCGGGTACCGGCCTTGGCCTTTCGAACGCGGACAAGATCGTTCGCGGCCACGGCGGGTCGATCGCCGGCGAAAACCGCGCGGGCGGCGGGGCGCGATTTGTCGTCCGGATCCCGGCCGCGGGCGGCGAGGCGGAGGCATGAAATGGCAAACTTCCTGATCGTCGACGACAACCGCTCGTCCGCCGATGTCCTGTGCCAGCTCGTCGCCCGGCGCGGGCACAACGCCCGCGCGGCCTACGACGGCCGGAAGGCGCTTCGGGCCATGGAGGACAGCGCCGCGGACGTCCTGGTGACGGATCTGCGCATGCCGGCCATGGACGGCATGGCCCTTTTGTCGAGCGTCCGCGAGCGATGGCCCGAAACCGTCGTCATCGTCGTGACCGCGCATGGCAGCGTCGAGGCCGCCGTCGAGGCAATGAAGCGCGGCGCGTTCGATTTCGTCACGAAACCGCTCGACATGGCCGAGTTGCAGGTCAAGTTCGAAAAGGCGGTCGCCGTGCGCGAGATGTCCGCCCGCATGGAACGCCTGTCCGCGCGCGTCGAAACGTTCGAGGCGGACGACGCTTCGCGTCACGGAAGCGGGGAAATCATCGGCGACAGCGAGCCGATACGCCGCGTATTCGAGATGATCGACAAGGTCGCGCCCTCGGATTCGACGGTTATGATCTTCGGCGAAAGCGGTACGGGCAAGGAGTTGGTCGCGCGCGCCCTGCACCAGAAAAGCGCGCGCGCCAAAGGGCCCTTTGTGAGCGTTCATTGCGCGGCGTACGCCGAGGGCGTGCTCGAATCCGAGCTGTTCGGCCACGAGCGCGGGGCTTTCACCGGCGCCGTCGCGCGCAAGATCGGCCGCTTCGAGCTGGCCGATGGGGGCACGCTGTTTCTCGACGAGGTCGCCGACATCCCCGCCGGCGTTCAGACCAAGCTGTTGCGCGTCATTCAGGAGCGCGAATTCGAGCGCGTGGGCGGCACGCGCACCATCAAGGTGAACATCCGCATTGTGGCGGCGACGAACAAGAATCTCCACGAGGCCGTGCGCGCCGGGCGTTTTCGCGAGGATCTGCTCTACCGGCTCAACGTCTTCGGCATCGAAATGCCGCCCCTGCGCGCGCGCAAAGACGACATCCCGCGGCTTGTCGAGGTGTTCATCCGCCGCGAATCGGCGCGCCTGGGACATCCGGTCAAGGCGCCGGACGCCTCGGCCGTCGCCACGCTCATGGAACACGACTGGCCGGGCAACGTGCGCGAGCTCAAGAACGTCATCGAACACGCGGCGGTGCTTGCCGGATCGGAGCCGATCGCCGCCGCGCACCTGCCGTCGTCGCTGTCGTCGCGCGGATCGTCGTACGTGGCGCTGCCCGACGAGGACGTCGATTTTGACGGCGCCATGGAAAACTTCGAGCGCCGGCTGATCCTGCACGCGTATGAACGATCGGGCCGCGTCAAGGCGCGCGCCGCCAAGGCGCTCGGCATCGACCGCAACCGCTTTCGCTACAAGCTCGAAAAATTCGGAATCGAGGACTGATGCCGCCCCCGCGACGCCAACCACTTGCCGCCGCCGCGATGATCCTCGCGGTGCTCGCGGCGCTGGGAGCGCACGCGGCCGATCCGGATTTGGCCCCCGCCGCGTGGAAAAGCTGGACGAGCATCGACGCGGCGATCGCCATTCGGGAACTGGACGGGCCAGAGGATATCATCGAAAAAGCGGAGATCATCGAGGATCGCGTGGACGCGCTCGCCCGGGAACGGGAGCGCGTAAAGGCCGAGGAAACGGAAATCGCGGAGCGCACGGCCTCGCTGCGCGAGCAGCGTCAGGCGTTGCGCGAAATCGCGGACTTGCAGTTCGGCGGCGACGTGCGCGCGCGGCAGCGCTTGCGCGACCTGGCCGAGCGTATCCGCGGCGGGGAAGCCGCCGTCGCGGCACGCCGCGCGTCGGCCGCCGAGATCGAAACCGAACGGAGCCGGCTGGCCGCGCTTGCGGAAGAATACCGCCGGAAGGCCGAAACCCTAAGGAAGCGCGAGGGGAAACGATGAAACGCGCGGCCATACGAATCCTTGAATGGCTTGCGATCCCGCTTTTTGCGTGCGTGCTGCTTCCGGCGCGCGCGCCGGCGCAGGACGGCACGGAAGGCCCGTTCTCCGGAGCGGTCGGCATCGCCGCGAAATACGATTCCAATGTCGATCTGGGAAGCGGGAGCGCGCCGCCCGGCGCCGAGGAAGACGACGAAATCGAGGATGCGTGGATCGCCGAATTGACCGCGCTCCTCGCGTACGTATCGCCGTGGGATTCCCCCTGGCACCTGGACCTTGACGCTTCGGCGCTGGTCGACGTTTTCGTGCGCGACGCGGACGACACGTGGCTCATCGGGCGCGGCCGCGCGGATCTCGGCTACACCTTCGGCGACAATTCGATCGGCCTTCAGGACGAAATCGAACACTACACCGAGCCCGACGACACGGAATTCGATTACGTCCGCAACACCGCGGCGCTCGATTACGCCCGCGTGATCTCGGCGCTGTGGCAGGCGCGCGTGCGTTACGAGAACATCGTCCACGCGTATCCGGACGCCGGATTTTACGACTACGTCATGCACGGCGGTTTCGCGCAGATTCGCAACACCTGGACGCCGGCGCTTTTGACGTACTACCTGTACGGCTATCAGTTCTATCTTGGCCAATGGGCCTCGGATGAAAGCGATCCGCGAAGCTCGCCCGAAAAGGGCGCCCGCCACACCGGCGAGATCGGCGTGGAGGCGATCGTCGCGCGCCGAAGCTCGATCATCGCGGCCTACGTGTTTCAACTCGACCAGGCCACCGGCGGCGGCGCAAGCGAAATCGGTGAGATCCGGGGCGAGGACGAAAATCTGGAGTCGGACGCCGAGTTCAACTTCCTGAAACACAAGGGCCTGGTGCTGTTCACGCACAAGTTCGACAAACGTTTCGTCGCGTCGTTTTACGGCGAAGTGATCTACAAGCGATTTTTCGAACGCGACGACTCCATCACCGACGAGGACGCGGAGCGCACGGATCTGCTCTACCTCGTCTCGGCGGGTGCGTCCGTGCGCCTTGTCGGCGAGCTTTGGGCGAAGGCGCGATACGTTTATCGGGCCAACGAATCGACCGCTCCGTTCCAGGATTTCCGGAATCATATTGCGCTGGCCGGGTTGGAATTCCGCTTCTGACACGGGCGCGCGCGGTGCGCTGAAAAATCATCAGTGCTGAAAAACTCGCGCGAGAAAACGCGCGAATCATGCCATTGGGTGCCCCTTTCGGTCGAAAATTCGCGCCGAATGACGGCACGCGGATTGCGGTCGTTATCGGCATGAAACGGGACAAACGTCCCCGAGGAGGATTTGACCATGAACCGACAGCTCCCATTTTTGATGGCTCTGTTTCTGATCCTTGTCGTTTCGGCGGCGTATGGCCTGGGATGCGGCGACGACGACGATGACGACGACGATGCGGGCGACGATGACGACGATGACGACGACGACGACGACGGCGAATGCCCGACGCCGAATCTCGATCTGGCCGTGTGCGCCCCGGAAAATGGGCCGTTCACGACCGATATCGATAACGACTTCCTGCCTTTCCAGGTCGGCATGTTGCTGGTTCTTGAGGGAGAGGACGACGGCGAGTCGATTCGCGTCGAGGTCGAGGTTCTCGATGAAACCGAGGAGGTCGCGGGCGTGACCACCCGCGTCGTGACCGAGACGGAATACGAGGACGGCGAGCTCGTCGAGATCTCGTTCAACTTTTTCGCGCAGGCTCCCGACGGCACGGTCTGCTATTTCGGCGAGGACGTGGACGACTACGAGGACGGCGAGATCGTAGGCCACGAAGGCGCATGGCGCGCCGGCGAGGCCGATTACGAGGCCGGCATCCTCATGCCCGGCACGCCCGAAATCGGCCAGGCGTTCTACCAGGAATACGCGCCCGGCACCGCGGAGGATAGCTCCGAAATCACCGCGTTCGGCGAATCGGTCTCCACGCCCGCCGGAGATTTCGACGATACGCTGACGGCGATGGACTACGACCCGCTCGACGGCGAATGCGAAGGCGAGCGCAAGGTGTACGCGCGCGGCATCGGCAATATCGTCGATGAGGCGGCGGTGCTGGTCGAATTCACCGTCAAGTAATAATACAATCGAGTTCAAGGAAAAGGCCGGCCCGCGCCGGCTTTTTCCGTCTGTACACGGGTGCGGAATTGTTGTAATGCGTCTTACAACTCAAAAAGCTGCTGTGAGGGAATCGAGGAACCCTTTGTTCGTTCCAAGGAGGAATGGTTCATGAACAAGCCGATTGCGATCCTGTTTGCGCTGCTTTTCGTATTCGCCGTGTTTGCGGCTAACGGCTGCGGTTGTGGAGACGATGACGACGACGACGTGGACGTTGACGACGACGATGATGACGACGATGACGATGACGCCGACGATGACGCCGACGACGACGCCGGCGATGACGACGATGACGACGACTGCCGTGTCCCCACGATCGATCTGTCCGTGTGCGATCCCTCGAACGGTCCGTTCACGCTCGACATCGACCACGATTTCTTTCCGCTTCCGGTCGGCCTGCAACTGATTCTCGAGGGCTTCGACGGCGACGATGAGATCCGCATCGAGATCGACGTGCTCGACCAGACCGAGGAGGTCTCCGGCGTGACGGCCCGCGTCGTTACGGAAGCCGAGTACGAGAACGGCGAACTCGCCGAGATTTCGTACAATTTCTTCGCTCAAGCGCCGGACGGCACGGTCTGCTACTTCGGCGAGGATGTCGAATTCTACGAAGACGGTGACGTTGTGGGTGACGAAGACGTCTGGCGCGCCGGTGAAAATGGATACCAGGCGGGCATCGTCATGCCGGCGAATCCCGGAGTCGGTGACGTGTTTTATCAGGTGTACGCTCCCGGCGTGGTCCACGATCTGTCCGAAGTCCAGAGCTTCGGCGGCTGGTGGGGTCTGCCGGCGGGTGAATTTGAAGACACCCTCAACGCCGCGGATTTTGAATTTGGTGGCGCCGATTGCCTCGGCGAGATCAAGATCTACGCCCGCGGCATCGGGTTGATCTCGGACGAAGAGGTGTATCTCGTCGAATATACCGTTCCTTGACGTAATCGGGCTGATCGCAAAGAAAAGGCCGGCCCGCGCCGGCCTTTTTCGCGTTTGGCGGCACGGCCTTTTCGCGGCGCCGCGATTTGTGCTAACCAGACCCCGCGCCGCGACATTTTCGCGCGGTCGCCAACCGCGGATACCCGATGACGGCACCAACCGGCAAGGAAGCCCTCGCCGAACTCCTGCGCACGCTGACGCTCGAACCGATCGAGGAGACCATCTTCCGGGGGGAGAGCATCGACCTGGGTTTCGGCAACCTGTTCGGCGGGCATGTGCTGGGGCAGTCGCTTTCGGCCGCGATACGCACCGTACCGGCCGATCGCCACGTCCACAGCCTGCACGGATATTTCCTGCGCCCCGGCGATCCGTCGCGCCCCATCGTCTATCAGGTCGATTGCATCCGGAACGGCAAAAGCTTCACCACGCGCCGCGTCGTCGCGATCCAGAAAGGCCAGGCGATCTTCTCGATGTCCGCGTCGTTCCAGGTCGACGAGCCGGGTTTTGAGCATCAGGACGAGGCGCCCGAGGTGCCCGGCCCCGAGGGCATCCCGAACGAACACGACCTCGTGCAGACGATCGCGCACAAGATTCCGGAGGGCGTGCGAACGAAACTGACGGCGGAGCGCCCGGTCGAGATTCGCCCCATCAATCCGATGAACCCTTTCGCGCCGGAAAAGCGCGAGCCCGTGCGTTACGCGTGGCTGCGCACGGCGGACCGCCTGCCCGACGATCCCATCGTGCATCGCTACATGCTCGCCTACGCGTCGGACTTCGGCCTCTTGCAGGCTTCGCTGAATCCCCACGGACACAGCTTCTTCGAGCCGCAGATGCAGGTGGCGAGCCTGGATCACTCGATCTGGTTTCACCGCGATTTCCGCATCGACGAATGGTTGCTCCATGTGATGCGCAGCCCCAGCGCCGCCGGCGCGCGCGGCCTGAATTTCGGCAGCTTCTACGACACGAAGGGGCGGCTTGTCGCCTCCGTCGCGCAGGAGGGGCTCATCCGCCACCGGGGATTGAAATAGCGGCGCGCGATCAGTCCTCGATCGGTTTGTACCAGAGACCGCCGAGCCTCTTCTCGCCCGGACCCGTCTTGAAAACGAAACGATATTGAAGCGCCGGACCCTTTTCGCGCTTCAGGTCCACGAACGCCGTGTCGTGCGAACCCTCGCGCAGCCATCCCGAAAATTTCCAAGAATCGATTTTGCCGTACTTGGCAAGGTCCTGTTCTTCCAGCGCCTGCATTTGACTTGCCGGAAGACCGGCGCGCATTTTGTCGTCAAAGTCGCGGCGCGCCGCCTCGTAGTTCTTCGCCTCGTACGACTCGAAGAAATGCTTCACCACAGGCTCCGCCTTCGCCTTGATCTCCGCAACGAAATCGTCGCCGGCGACGGCCACGTTCGCAAAGACGCACAACACCACGCCAAGCACCATGATCGATTTCATCGTGTTCCCCCTTGCGGCAGTCGTTGGCGGCGTTTCGCCGCAGAAGTAACAGGTTCGAAGCGCCGCGATCAACCGGCGACGGCGAGCCGATAGGCGGTGCCGAGCACGGAGCACCCGGCGAGCGTCGGCAGCATGCCGATCCGGAATCGCAACAACGCGACGAAAGCGGTGACGGAAAGCGCGAGCGCGGCCGCATCGAGCGTCGCGAAATCGGGAGTAAGGATGCGCGCGGCGCCGAGGCGCGTTTCGCTCACCGATCCGAACAACGTGTGCAGCGCGAACCATACGGCCAGATTCAGGATGACGCCGACGACCGCCGCCGTGATCGACGAGAGCGCGGCCGAAAGCCACGCGCGCCCGCGAAGCGCCTCGATATACGGCGCGCCGAGGAAGATCCACAGAAAGCATGGAACGAATGTCACCCAGACCGTGACGAACGAGCCGATGATCCCGGCGAGAAGCGGATCGAGATCGCCCGCGTGCCGAAACGCGCCCATGAATCCGACGAACTGCAAGACCATGATGAGCGGGCCGGGCGTCGTTTCGGCAAGGCCGAGGCCGTCGAGCATCTCGCCGGGCTGCAACCAGCCGTATACCTCGACCGCTTGCTGCGCGATGTACGCAAGCACGGCGTACGCGCCGCCGAACGTCACAACGGCCGCCTTGCTGAAAAAGATCGCCTCGGCCGCGAAAACGTGATCGCGCCCGGCCCAAAGCACAAGCGCGGCGACCGGCAAAAGCCACAACGCGCCGAAAACGGCAATGACGCGCATCGCACGCGGTCGCGAGGGCAGGGTGTGCGCGGGTGGATGCCGATCGAGCGCGTCGGCGACCGGGCTCGGCGCGACGGGGCGCGAAGTCTCTCCCACCGGCCCCTTGACGATCTCGAAGGTTGACGGGCTCAAGCGGTCTCCGGCAAGTCCGACGATGGCCGCGCCGAGGATGATGGCGGGGAAGGGCACTTCGAAAACAAAAATTCCGGCGAAGGCGCCAAGCGCGATCGCCAGCATGACGCCGTTTTTCAGCACACGTCGCCCGATGCGGATAACGGCCTCGACGACGACCGCGAGCACCGCCGCCTTCAGGCCGAAAAACAGCGCGTCGACAATGCCGACGGATTTGAAAAGGGCGTAAACGATCGACAGCGCGAGGATGGCGACAAAGCCTGGCAGCACGAAAAGCAGTCCCGCGACAAGGCCGCCGCGATAGCCGTGCAAAAGCCAGCCGATGTACGTCGCGAGTTGCTGCGCCTCCGGTCCCGGCAACAGCATGCAGTAGTTCAGCGCGTGCAGGAATCGGCGTTCGCTTACCCAGCGCATCTCGTCGACCAGAATGCGGTGCATCACCGCGATCTGCCCCGCGGGGCCGCCGAAACTCTGCAAGCCCACGCGCACCCACACGCGCACCGCGTCGGCGAACGGAACGCCGTGCGAATGATATCGCGCGCTGTCTGCCGCCATGCCGCGCGTTTTCGTTGTTTCCGGATTCAACCGGCTCACGCTACCCGCGCGCGGGAGCCGAAGAAAGGGGGGATGGCGCGCGCGCCACCCCCCATGCTTTGTTCAGCAAACGAATTCGTATTCGACGCACTCGTCGACGCTCCCGTCGCAATCCGTGTCGGCTTCCATGGTCACGGGGTACCCCTCGTCGTCAAAGGTAAAATCGTAGCAGACATCACCCGCGCCCTCGCCGTCGCAAAGCACGTCGTAGAATGAGACGTAAAGGTTGCCGGACGGGTCGGAATCGTAGTCGAAGCAATAGTCGCCGGCGTTCGCTGTCTGGTCGCACCCGACATCGTATTCCCAGTGGATGAGGTTGCCATCCTCGTCGTAGGTGTACGTACCGCAGCGGTCGTCGGTATCGTCGCAATCCTCATCGATGTTCACCGCCGACTCCTTGCCGTCCTCCGTATACGTGTACGTCGTGCATTCGTCGATGACGCTGTCGCATCCGTAGTCGGTTTCGCCGGAAATGCGCTGATTGTCTTCGTTGTATTCGCTCGTCGAGCAGTAGCTGGGCGTCCCGTCGCAATCGGAGTCGTAGGTGTAGGACACGGGGTTGCCATATCCGTCAAAGGTGTACTCCCCGCAGCCGTCCACGCTTTCGTCGCAGCCGTCGCTATCCTCGAATCCGAGGAGCCACCCCGCCTCGTTGTACAGGTAGGTGCGGCAGCTGTCGTTCGGCGTCACGCCGTCGCACCCCGCGTCGAAATGCTCCATCGCCATGTCGCCGTTCTCATTGTACGTCACGATGTAGCACTGCGTGTCGGTTTCGTCGCAACCCTCGTCGTACATGATCTCGGAAATCATGCACATCGGCTCGTCGTCATCGTCCCCCGTATCGTCGTCATCCGTGTCGTCATCGACATCGTCATCGTCCGCATCATCGTCCGCATCATCGTCGTCATCGTCATCGCTGACATCGTCGTCGTCGTCGCCGACATCGTCATCGTCGTCGTCGTCGTCGCCGCACGAACAACCGGCGGCGAAAGAAATCGCCAGCAAAATCCCGATAAGAATTCCGATCCAACGTTTGGTCATCGAACACCTCCGTGAAATGAAAACGCCGATTGCCCCGCACCCGGAGCCAAATCGCGCGAGACCGTGGATTTTTTCGTCACCGGCGACGGCGCATCGGAATGACGGCGATATCATCCGGCCCGCCCGAACGCCCGCACAACCCGAAAGTCCGCAAACCGTCGTTTTCCGCACGAATGATCTTCAAACGCCGCCGCGGGTCAGCGCAGGCGTTCGTTGACGATTTCGCGAAGCACCTGCGGGCGGAAAGGCTTGTCGAGGCGCGCGTTCGGCACGGTTTCGAGAAACTTTCGCGCCTTTGCCGTGTAGGCGCCGCCGGTGATGAAAACCATGCGGTCGGCCTGCTCGGGCGCCTGCCGGCGCAACTCGGCGTGAAAATCCATGCCGCTCATTCGCGGCATCATCATGTCGCAAACGATGACATCGAATCGCTCGCCCGCGGCGATTCGTTTCATGGCTTCAGCGGCGTCCGTCAGCGAAACAACCTCGTGCTCCGCCGTCAACACGCGAGCCATGATCGTCGTCACCATCGGGTCGTCGTCGACCACCAGAATCCGCCCCCGGCGCGGCGGCCCGTTCGGCGCGGGCGATGCGGGCGCGTCCCGGGCGGCGGTTTCGTCGGCCGCGGGCAGCGTGACGCGAAAGGTCGTTCCGCGTCCCGGCGCGGACTCGAACGTGATCTCGCCGCCAAGCGCGGTCACGATGCGATGGCAAATCGCCAGGCCCAATCCCGTGCCCACGCCCGCCGGCTTTGTTGTGAAGAACGGCGTGAACAATTGCGCCGCGTGATGTGGCGCGATGCCGGCGCCCGTGTCGGAAACCTCAAGCACGATGCGTTTCCGGCCGTCGCTTGCCCGGGTTCGAACGCGGATTTCATTTTCCGCGGCGGCGCCCTCCGGGATGGCCTGCGCCGCGTTGAGGATGAGATTCAAAATCACCTGCCCGACCTGCGATTCGTTCGCCTGCACGCGCGGCACGTCGCCATATTCCGTCACGACACGCGCCCGGTGACGGATTTCGTTTTGCGCGATCCTGAGCGAGGAATCGACGACGCGATGGATGTCGAAGATGTCGCGCGTGACGTCCTGCACGCGCGAGAACATCCGGATGTCGTCAACGATACGCGCGACGCGTTCCGAGGCGCCGAGCGCGTCCCGAATTTCGGACGCGATCTCCGTCAGATCCGCATTGTTCGGAACAAGCGCGCTCACGCGCGCAAGCCGGCTTGCCGCCAGATCCAGGTTTCCCGTCACCGCGGACAGGGGATTGTTGATCTCGTGCGCGACGCCCGCGGCCAGCGTGCCGAGCGACGCCATGCGATCGGCCACCATGAGCTGGGCCTGTGCGTGCACGCGTTCGGTCACGTCGCGGCCGACGACGAGCATCATCGGCGCGCCTTCGAACTCGAGCTCGGACCGCGAAAATTCCTTGAGCACGACCGAACCGTCGTGGCGGCGAATGGGAATCGGGATCGACGGTGCCGGCCCGCGCAGGATGCTTTCCGCGATCGTCGCCGGATCCCCCGCGTTCGGGTCGATGAACTTGGCAAGGGGACGCCCGACAAGGTCGTCCGGCTCGCAACCCAACAGCTCGGCCGCTCGCCGGTTCGCCTCGCGAATCGTTCCGTCGGGCGAGAGGATCGCCACGAAATCGTGCGCGTTCGTCATGACGGTGCGGTATTTCCGCTCCGATTCGGCCAGCCGCTGAAACGAATGGGCCAGCTCCAGTGAAAGCGCGAGCTGGTTTCCCATCGCGCGCGCGAATGCGACGGTATCTTCATTGGAGACGTCGGTCGTGATCGCGCCGAGAAGGATGATGCCGACGCAACGGCTCTCGGAAACCAGTGGCACGAGTTGGATTGAATCGACCCCCGCCGCCTTCAGAATCGCGGCGTTCCGCTCGTCCTCGTCCTTGAGCGACAGGGACAACGTCGCACGCCGGTCGAAAACGACGGCCAGGAGATCCGGCCGCGCGACGATACGATCGAGCCCGTCGAGTTCCCTTTCCGAAAATCCTATTCCCAGGCGAAGCTTCACAGGGCCGTCGTCCTCACGAAAAAACAGCGCCCCCTTGGAGATCCCCGCGGCGTCGAGCGTGGCCGCGAGCACATCCCGCAACGCGAGGTCCGTGTTGAGGTTGCTCGTCAGCGCGTCCGTGATGCCGGAAAGAAGCGCGATCTGTGCCGCCTGCAACGTGCAGCGGCGCGCCAGTCCCGACAGGGTTTCCAGGCGGCGCTCGAGATGGGCGATCACCGTCTGGGCGTGATCGAGCTTAAGCCTGTCGTCGCCCTCGTCCGCGGGGACGGCCGCGCTTGCGCCCGCCGCGAGCGCCTCGCGGATCGCGCGGGTGGCGATGTCGAGATCCGGCGTCCGCGCCGCCAGCATCGTCGCGCCGACGCGGCGCGCCAGCTCGCGGTCGGACTCCGACTCGTACCACGCCGACAACAGCACGACGGGAATGCCCTTGAGAACCTCGTCGCGCCGGATCGCCAGGCAAAACTGGAATCCGTCCATGTTCGGCATGAACACGTCGCTCACGATGATGTCCGGCGGCTTCTCGCGCGCGGCGCGCAAGGCGGTGGCCGCGCTGTTGGCGACAACCACCTCGAATCCCAGGTCCGCGAACTGAAGGCGCGTCACCTTGAGCTGAATCGGGTCGTCGTCGACAAGGAGCATCCGGCGATTTTTTCCGAAGGCCGGCGCCGTTCGTTCGCGCGTCGGCACCCGCTCCTGCAAGACCGCAAGCAGGCGGTCGGGTTCGATCGGTTTCAGCAGCAGCGCCGCGAATCCGAACGCGTTGGCCCGCGTTTCCCCCATGCGGCCGACGAAACCGGACAACGCAAAAATCGGAAGATCCGGACCCCAGGGCAAGGCCCGAATCCGCTGCGCCAGTTCAAAGCCGTCCATGTCCGGCAAGATCAGGTCCTGCAGCACGGCGTCCGGCCGCGAATGGCCGATCGCGTCGAGCGCCGCCTTGGCCGTAGCCGTTTCGAAAACGGAATACCCGCCGGACTCGAGCGTGACGCGGAGCATCTTGCGCGTTTGCGGATTGTCCTCGACGACGACGATGACCGGCTTTTTCATGCGGGCGCTCCCGCGCCGCCGTGAGCGCGCAGATGGCGCTCCACCATGCGCGGCAACTCGTCCGTATCGATCGGCTTGGGCACGTAATCGTCGCACCCGGCCGCGAGCGCCTTGCGTTGATCGCCTTTCATCGCGTAGGCCGTCACCGCGATGACAACAACATCGTGCCAGGAAGGATCCGCCTTCAACCGCCGCGTCAGGGCGAGGCCGTCCATGCCGGGAAGCTGGATGTCCATCAGGATGAGGCGCGGGGAAAACGTCTGTAGGACGCGCAAGGCCTCCTCCGCGTCGCCGGCGGTCCGCACGTCGTACCCCTCGAGTTTCAGCAGCACGCTCGCCAGCTTGAGGTTCTGCGGATTGTCTTCGACGATGAGAATCGCTTCACCGGGCATCATCCGAATCCTCCGGTGGCGGGATGTAGGTGGCGATGCCGGTCGCGTCCCGGGGCAGAATGGCCGAAAAGGTGCTCCCTTCGCCGAGCTTGCTTCGCAATTCCACGCGGCCGCCGTGCGCCTCGACGATCTGCTTGGTCAGCGCCAGCCCCAGTCCCGACCCCGAATATCGCTTGCCGGAGCTGGCGTCGAGTTGGTGAAACGCCACGAACAGCCGCCGGAAATCCGTTTCGGCGATGCCGATGCCGGTGTCTTCGACGTCGATGCGAAACAGATCCGGCCCTTGGGCCGCGACGCGGATCGACACGCGTCCGTTATCCGGCGTGAATTTGATGGCGTTCGACACGTAGTTGTAGAGCACCTGCTTGACGCGGCCCGGATCGATGATCGCGCTTGGCACGTCGACCTGCGTCTCGAGCTTGAGCCGCTTGGCGGCGGCGAGCCCGCGCACCACGTCGCGCACCTCGGCGACCAGGCGCTCCAGATTCACAGGTACCGGTTGAAACTCCATCTTGCCGGATTCGACCTTCGCCAGGTCCAGTACGTCGTTGATGAGATTCAGCAGGTGCGTTGAACTCGTCAGGATGTCGCCGACGTACTCCTTGTGCGTGTCCGACATCGGGCCGACCTTGCCTTTGTGCAAAAGCTGCGCGAAACCGATGATCGCGTTCAGCGGCGTACGCAGCTCATGTGACATATTCGCGAGAAATTCGCCCTTGAGCCGGTTCGCCTCCTGCGTTCGTTCCTCGAGCCGCTTGCGTTCGGTGATGTCGCGGATCGCCGCGGAAACGAGCGTGCCTTCCTCGGTGTGCAACGGCGAAAGGCTGATCTCGACCGGAAATTCCGACCCGTCCTTGCGCAGGCCGAATAGCTCGAAACCCGATCCCATCGGGCGCACGCGCGGCTCCATGAAGTATCCCGCGCGGTGTTCCGGGTGCGAGCGCCGAAAGCGTTCGGGCATGAGATTTTCGACCCGCCGGCCAATGAGATCCTCGCGTTCGTACCCGAAGAGTTTTTCCGTCTGCGCGTTGATCAGAAGGATCTCGCCGCGATTGTTCACGATCACCATCGCGTCGGGCGCGGATTCGAGAAGGTCGCGGAACTTCGTTTCCGCGCGTTTCCGCTGCGTGACATCGCGAATGGCCGCCATGACCAGAATTCCCGATGACGTTTGCGTCGGCGCGAGACTGATCTCCGCGGGAAATTCCGAGCCATCCTTGCGTATCGCGAACAAGTCCAGCCCCGCACCCATCGGGCGGGTGCGCGGGTCCGAGAAATACCGGCCGCGGTGTTCCGGGTGCAGGGCGCGATATCGCGGAGGCACCAGAACCTCCACCGGCTGCCCGATCAGCTCCGCGCGTTCGTATCCGAACAGGTGCTCCGTCTGCGAATTGATGAAGCGGATCAGCCCGTTGGCGCCGACCATGACCATCGCGTCGGGCGCCGCGTCGAGCAGCCCGCGAAATTTCGCCTCGTAGAGCATTTCATCCACGAGGCGGCGCTGCTCGGAAATATCGCGATCGACGACGACAATGAACGACGCGGTGCTATCCGAGTCGATGCGGCGAAGGGTGGACTTGACCTCCTCGAGCTTGCCGTCGCGGCGCCGCCGAAACGTATCTACGTGCGCCGCCCCATTTTCGATGGCTTCCGCCAGCGATTGCGCCATCGCCTCGCGTTGCGCTTCGGGGACGAGGATGTCCTCGAATCGGCCGCCGACGACCTCATCCGCCGGATAGCCGTACACGCGCTCGGCCGCGGGGGTCCACCAGGAGATCCGTCCGTCGAGGGAAACGGTCAAAAGCGCATCCGCGGATTCGTCAATGAGAACCTCCGCGAGCGCTGCCCTGACGCGATCGTTGGATTCGCCGGACGTCATATTTTTTCTCGCCACCGCGTCGCGGGTGCATCACCGCGCCGAAGCTTTAGAAATCGTCGCCTTCCCAATCCTATACACGCATGAGCGTGGAAAATGAATTCGAAAATTTCCGTCGTGAGATAAATTACAATGCCCAAATACGCGGTATCGCATGGTTTTTGGCGATCGTCTCGTCACGCCATTAACGAAAAATAACTTGAAAACGGGGAGGGGCGCCGGCCCCGTCCCCGTTGCTCGATCCGGCGTCGCTTGACGGTGGGGGTCACGGGACCGTCTGCACGGTGTCCGATCCCTGGAACGCGAATCCGTTTGTCGTCTCTCCCTTCAGGACGCCCTCGGTATCTCCCGCGACGAACGCGGCATCCTCGACGGAAAATTTGCAGACCAGGTCGGCGAGGCCATCGCCGTTCGCGTCCTTCACTTTGCATTTCGCGTCGCCGTTGCCTTCGTGGACAAGCGAATCCTCGTCGCCCATATGTCCGAACGTCAGCGATTCGGCGTCGGTGCGCGCAGGCGCGTCGTAAGATTCGGTCGAAAGCAGCGCGACGTCGATCGTGCCGTTGCTTGTGGGATTGATTTTGTTTTGCGCGTTGCCGGGCTTGATATCCACCGGCAACGGCAGCACGAACGACGGCCCGCCCGGCTCGAAGATCTCGCCATTGACCGCCAGGTCGTGATCGCCCCGGAAGCCGTCCACGAAACGCAGCGTCAGGTGATCGGGAAACGTCAGGAAGACGCCGGTCGCGCCGTCGAAGTTGAAATCGTACCAGTGATCGAACGGATCAAACGGCGTCGGACCGTATTTGAACCAAGCGTCCACCATGACGCCCGCCGGCATCCATACGTTCACCAGGGCGGGCGAGACGCCGACGATGGTGAAGGTGAAAAATCCCACCGGAAATTCGGCGCCCGGCGGCATGTCGCCGGGGGAGGGATTCGGCATCGTATCGACATCTTCGAGAAGGGCGCCTTCGGGCGCCTCGATGGTTACGGTTTCGCCGGTCACGTCGTTGGGAATCGAAGCCACGTGCGGCTGCCACTTGTCGGGAATGCCGTCGCCGTTGCCGTCGCCGTCGTTGGGCGCCTGATCCTCCAGAAACCCGTTCACACCGTCGCCGTCGTCCGGCGGCGGGTATTCGAATGAGCCGATGTCGCAGCGCGGGATGCCGTTCACATCGCCGTCCAGCGGACGGGGAACGCCGCGCTGGTCGGTTGCGTTGCAAGCAAAAATGTCCGGCGGCACGGCGGTCGTACCCGCGTCGATGGCCGGGCTGCCCGCCAGCAGATTGTGCGTGCGCGTCGGGCCGCCGTTTGAGCCGAGCGAACCGATCATCGGGTCGATCGGGTCGTTGTCGTCGCCGATCATCGCGAAGATGCCGCCAAGGACGTTGCAGCCGTCGCCGCTTCCGAGAATCGTCGCGAAATCGGCCGTGAAATCGCCGACGCAGTCATGCCCGCCGGGGCCGAAAGTGTTGGTCGCGTTGGTCGCGACGATGGTATTCCAGGCTTGCACCGTCCCGTCCAGATTACGGACGCCGCCGCCCAGGTCCTGGTCGGCCGTATTGTTGGCGATCGTCGAACTCGCGAGGTGCGTCACACCGCTTTGCAGGATGCCGCCGCCGGAGAACTCGGCGAAGTTGCCGCTGACGGTGCTGTCCTCGAGCCGTAACACGCCGTCGATGCTGCGGATGCCGCCGCCCTGGTTCGCGGTATTGCCCGCGATCGTCGTGCGGTAGAGCTTCAGCACGCTGCTGCCCACGTTGTCGATGCCGCCGCCGCGCGCCGCCGTGGTGTTGTCGCGTACCTCGCAGTCGTGCATCTCGAGCCGCGCGTCGTTCGTGTTGATGATGCCGCCGCCCTGGCTGAACGCGAAGCTGTCGCGCACGATCACGCGGTACATCTGTACGAAGCCGCCGTCGTTCGCCAGACCCCCGCCGTGGCTCTGATCCCCGTTCTGGATCGTCACGTCGAGGATGTTGACAATGAAGTCCTCGTCGGCCGGGTCCTTGATCTGGATTGCGCGGCTTGCACCCTGCGGATCGATCACCGTCAGGCTCGCGCCGGCGCCTTTGAGGTCGAGCGGGACGAGGATGTCGAGGTCGCCGTTCGCATCCGTCTCGCCGCTGGGCGCGATCGAAAGGTTGTAGGTGCCCGCCGGCACGTTGATCGTGTTGGAACTGTGGTCGAGCGCGTTCGCCTCCATGATCGCCGCGCGCAGGCTGCATACGTTGACCGCCGTCGCGCACACGCCGTCGCCGGGATTGGCGTCCACCGCGTCGAGCACCGAGTCCACATTGAAAGTCGCGCCCAGGGCGCCGGCGGCCGTTCCGAACACCGCGGCCGCGACGGCAAGCCCGATGAAAAGGACGCGTTCCGGGCGGCTGCTACCTCGAATCGCCATGATATTCCCCCTTCTTTATGTCGCGATTTGTCGGAAGGCCGGTGCGTCGCCCGCCCGCGCCTTGCTTACTTCCATACTCCAGTCCGCCGGGTCTGGCGCCGGCATCTGGAGGAATTGTTAGAGGTTGGCCGTTTTTTTGCCGCTCCGAATCTGGACGAAGGGCCGCGCCGCGCCCAGGGGGCTCCGTAGCCCGGGGAATCGCGAAAATGGTCGACTCGACCGGCGGCCTTGCCGCGGGAATTTGATTAGAACCGCGACCGTCAGGAAGCGGGTATGACCAGGCGCGCCGGTACGAGTTTGAGAACGGAAAAGCAGCGAACCGACACCGGACGGGGCGGTCCCGGCCCGGGCGGTGGCCCAAAAAGCTCCGAAATCGTTGAATTTTGCGATTCTTAGCGGTGGCATCGCGCTTGCTCATTCCCTTGAACGGGACGAGTACGAGGAGTGTGCGATGCAGCGATTCCAGGCGAAAAAACGGCGGATACGGCAGGCTCTGGTCTCGTTCGCCGTCCTTGTCGCCCTGGGTGCCCTGTGTCCCGCGCCGGCGGATGCGGTCGAGTATTACGGCTCCTCCCGGACAATCCCCTACGCCTTCCAGTCGTATTACGACGGCGACGGCGACCGCCACATCGCCCTATACGAATTCGCGGACATTCACGCCCAGAGTATCGGGTCAACCGGCCTGACGATGCATTTCGGCGGCTGGGCGCGCGGAGACTTGGCCGAGCCCGAAAATCCGGATCAAGAAGGTCCCGGCGACGCCGATCTGACCTATTTTTACGTTCGCTGGGACGCCTTCGAAGATCTGCTGACCGTGTACGCGGGCCGGCACTTCGTGGTCGCCGGCGTCACGGCGGAGAACATCGACGGCATCGACCTCGTTTGCCGCCCATTCGGCGGATTCGCGCTCCGCGCCTTCGGCGGTATCCCCGTTTTCTCGAAGATCGGCCTGCGCGACGAAGATTACGGCTACGGCGGACGCGCCTCGTATGCGTGGCGGAACTACCTTGAGATCGGTGCGTCCTACCATGCGTTCTACGAGGAAGGCGAGGCGGACCGGGACGCCCTCGGCGCGGACCTCTACATCGCGCCGGATCCGCACGTCGACCTGATCGGACACGCGTCGTATGACCTCATCTTCGAAGAGCTTTACGACGCCACGGGCAACCTGAACGTCTACCCCCTGACCGATCTTCGGCTCTCGGGGTTTTATCGATACATCGTCCCGACCGCGTTTCTGGGCCGGACGAGCTACTTCACCGTCTTCTCCGCCGAAACCATCAACGAAATCGACGGAGAACTATCCTACCTGCTCGCACGGCGCGTGCGCGTCATCGGGTCCGTCGGCCAATATGTGTACGACGAAGCCGATGATGCGACTCGCGCCGGCGGGGGGGTCGAGATTCTCTGGGGCGAGACCCGTGACAACGTTTTCGGCCTGCGCGGCGCCCGGCTGGATCGCGACGACAACGGATACGACGAGGCCCGCGCCTACGTATACCAAAAGTTCCTGACCGACTGGCACGTCGCGGCCAACGCCACGGCCGCGTTCCTGGACCGGTCGATCTACGAAGTCGACACGGCGTTTGACGGCGATCTGTCGCTTGGCTGGCGCTTCTGGTCCCATTGGGACGTCCAGGCCACGAGCATCTTCCGGTCCGGCCCGTATTACGACGCCGAGTACCAGGGCCTGCTTCGCCTTGGCTTCAACATGGAGCGGCCGATATGAACGCTCTCACCAAAGAGCGCGCCCGGTCGCGCGCCCGAAGAGACCGCCGCTTCCTGTTCATCGCGTTCGTGGTGATCCTGATCCTGCAACTCGCGCTGACCGCGAAAACTGGTGAATCCGCTGACAAGGGCGTCGCGCCCGAAAAGGTGCACGGGATCCATCTCGTCCCCGACTTCGGCATGGAATGCGCGAACTGCCACACCGGCATCGCCGCGGACAGCGGCGTAATGACAAAGCCCGTCAGCACGGCCGTCTGCGCCGAATGCCACGACGACGCCAAAAGCGTGGGATTCGTCGAACGAAAAAGCGAACGGCGCGACATCCTCTTTTCGCACGCGGCACATATGGAGGTCGATCTCGAATGCTCGGCCTGCCACGCGGGCGAAACGCCGACGGCGATCAAGATGCCGAATCACGCCTCCTGCAAGGACTGCCACGCCGAAGACCTCGACAAAATGCTGTGCCGTAAGTGCCACATCGGCATGGAGCCGATGGGCCTGAAAAAACTCGCGTCCTTCGAGCACGCGAACGACTTCCTCTCGCGGCATCCCGAATACGCGCGCAAGTCCGCCGTATCGTGCGCGCAATGCCACACCGAGTCGTATTGCCTGGACTGTCACAGCAAGAAGGAAGATTTGAAACCGTCGCTGAAATACCCGGAGAAGGTCCGCGCGGGCCTCATCCACCGGGGCGACTGGCAGACGACGCATCGCTTCGAGGCCAAGGTCGACGCAAGCGACTGCATGAAGTGCCACGGCATCAGCGAGTGCAATAGCTGCCACGCGCAAAGCGGCGTCGGCGCTCGCGGCGACAAAACACACTACAAGCACCCCGCCGGGTGGATGAGCGAGGGCTCGCCGAACTTCCACGGGAAAAAGGCGCGTACCGAAATCGTGAACTGCGCAAGCTGCCACGATCGCGGCGGCCCGGGCGACTGCCGCACCTGCCATCGCGAGTCGCTCGGCCTCAATCCGCACCCCAAAAACTGGGATCCGGGGCGCATGGATCGCTCGGATCGCATGTGCGCCGAATGTCACGGGCGATAGGGGGCTTGCGATGAAACGCAACACGCAAAAACGCACGAAACGCCGGCCCCGCCGGGCAAGCCTCCTGTTCCTCCTGTTCGCGGCGGTCGCGTTCGCGGCCGAATGGGGTTGCGCGTCGCCGAACGCCGACGCGCCCACGGACATGGCCGACGATCACGCGATCTCGGGCGACGCCTATCCGCACCCCGCCGGCTGGAGCAACCCGAAGGTCCACGGCCTGGCCGCGATCGAGACCGGGACCGAGGACTGCGCCGAGTGTCATGGGCACGACTGGGAAGGCGGTTGGTCGCAGGTGTCGTGTTTTGTCTGCCACAAGACCTACCCGCACGCCGACGCGTGGGAGGAGATCGAAAACCACGGCCTCACCGCGCTTCCGACCGGGGGCGAAACGTGCGCCACGGCCTGCCACGGCGAGGACTACGAAGGTGGCGACTCGGGCGTCTCGTGTTATACGTGCCACGATCTCTATCCGCACGAAACCGGCTGGGCCGCGCCCGACGCGCACGGCGTGTACGACGCGAACAACGGCCGCGACGAAAACTGCGCCACGGCCTGCCACGGCGAACAGCTTGGCGGCGGGATGGCGGACGTTTCGTGCACGCAGTGCCACGCGCTCTACCCGCACGCGGATGACTGGTCGGAAAAGGACGAACACGGCCGTCACGTCCTCGACGAAGGAAAGGGCGGCTGCGCGACGAACTGTCACGGCGAGGATCTGAACGGCGGCGGCAGCGACGTGTCGTGCCAACAGTGCCACACGACCTACCCGCATCCGGGCGGCTATGCGAATCCGACCGAGCACGGCGCGGATGTCATCGAGGCGGGCGGGCCGGCCTCCTGCGCGGCTTGCCACGGGCAGGACTTCGCGGGCGAAAACACAAACGTCTCTTGCTTCACATGCCACGATTTGTATCCTCACGATACAAACTGGACGAACGACGGGCATGGCGACCGGGTTCTCGCAAACGGCGACGACTCCTGCGCCACGCGTTGTCACGGCGAACAACTGCGAGGCGGTGATACCGGCGTCGCCTGCAATGATTGTCACGCCTACCCGGGACTTTGACGGAACGCGGCGCCAGGGCGGCCGCCGCGAGCCGCGAAACATGGAACCTCAACCCGCCCGGAAGGAAGGTGTTCAGTGAAAAAGTTTGTGACGCTCTTCATTGTGTCCGTCGCGGCGCTGGCGCTCGTCAGCATCGTGATCGCGGCTTCCGACACACCGCCGGACAAGCCGGTGAAGATTACGATCGACGGCCAGGCGACCAAGCCGCCGGTGACGTTCGATCACCCGAAGCACCTGGAGTACGCGAAGAAGGATTGCCAGGCCTGCCACCATGCCGACGCCAAGGGCACGGGCACGAAGTGCTCCGAGTGCCACACGAAAGACGGCAAGGAAAACGCCTGGCAGGGCAAAAAAGCCATGCCGGCGAAAAAGGCCTTCCATGATGGTTGCGTGAAATGCCACAAGGAACAGGGAAAGGGCCCCGTCTTCCCGAAACCGGCCGACTGCACGAAGTGCCACAATAGCTGACCGAAACGCCCGGAAAAAAATAGACGGCCCGCGCCTGATCGCGCGGGCTGTTTTTTTTGACCGTCTCCCACATGGCGATCGCAACCGCTCTTGCGGCCTCCTTCTCACCACGTTAGCGGTCCAGGCCGCTTGACAAGGCAACGTCGCTCCGCTAAATAATCAAATGTTCGTTTGATTATACGAGGAATGACATGCCGACGGCCCGCGAATTCAAGAATACGGTTTTCGACCAGCTCGCGCGCCTCGGAAAGGCGATCGCGAGCGGTCCACGCCTGGAATTGCTCGATCTGCTTTGCCAGGGGCCGCGTTCGGTGGAAGACCTCTCCCGGCACGCCGGTCAATCGGTAGCCAATACCTCCCACCACCTTCAGGTGTTGCGGCGGGCGCGGCTCGTCGAGACCGAAAAGCAGGGCGTACACGTCACCTACCGGCTCGCCGGCGACGAGGTGGGCGAATTTTTCCGCGCTTTTCGCGAACTCGCGGACGCGAGGCTCCTCGAAATCCGCGATGTCACCCGGCAATTCCTGGAAGATCGCGGGGTGATGGAACCCGTCGATCGCCGCGCGCTGATCGAGCGCGTGCGGCGCGGCGAGGTTTCCGTACTCGACGTTCGCCCCGCGGAAGAATACCGGGCCGGCCACATCCCGGGCGCGCTATCGATTCCCGTCGGGGAACTTACGCGGCGCCTTGCCGAATTGCCGCGCGACCGCGAGATCGTCGCGTATTGCCGCGGCCCCTATTGCGTCCTTTCCGTCGAGGCCGTCGCGCTGTTGCGGGCGAGCGGATATCGCGCGTTGCGCATGGAAGACGGCGTTCTTGACTGGCAATCCCTTGGATTCCCCGTAAGCCGGGAGGTGAACGAATGACGGCGACACTGATCATCCTGAACGATCCCCCGTACGGAACCGAACGCAGCTACAACGGCCTGAGACTCGCGGGTTCGCTTGCGCGGCGCGACGGCGAGTTGGTCCGCGTCTTTCTCATGGGCGACGCGGCCAGTTGCGCCAAATCCGGGCAGAAGGTGCCGGCGGGCTTCTATAACGTCGAACTGATGCTGAAGGCGGTCACGCGGCACGGCGGCCAGATCGGCGTCTGCGGGACGTGCATGGACGCGCGTGGCCTGACCGAAGGCGAGCTCGCGGACGGCGCAAGGCGAAGCACGCTCGATGAGCTGACCGATTGGACGCAGTCGGCCAATCGCGTGCTGGTGTTTTGAACGATCGCTTTGGTGGAGACATGGGAGGAGAAGCCATGAACCAGACCATCCTTGTGCTCGGAGGCGGCGTGGGCGGCGTCGTCACCGCGGTGGAACTTCGCAAAAAGCTGCCCGCCGGCCACCGCGTCGTTTTGGTCGAGCGCGAGGAGCGCCACGTCTTCGCTCCGTCGCTTCTCTGGCTGATGACGGGCGATCGGCGCGCCGAGCAGATTTCGCGCCCGATCGATCGCCTGAAAACGCGGGGCGTCGAGGTCGTGCGCGGCGATATCGCGTCCATTGAACCCGCGAACCGTCGCGTCTGGGTCGGCGAAAGCACGTTAGACGCGGACCACATCGTTATCGCTCTCGGCGCCGACTTCGCGCCCGAATTGATTCCTGGCCTTGCCGACGCCGGTCACAATTTCTGCACGCTGGCCGGCGCCGAGAGCCTTCGCAACGCGCTCCGGGATTTTCGCGCAGGGCGGCTTGTCGTGATGACCGCGGCGCCCGCGTACAAATGCCCGGCCGCGCCCTATGAGGCCGCCATGCTCCTCGAACACGACTGCCGGCGGCGCGGCGTGCGCGACAACGTATCGATTGACCTTTACACCGCGGAGCCCGGCCCGATGGGCGTCGCGGGTCCGGAGGTGTCCGCCCTGGTCCGCGGGATGGTCGAGTCGAAAGGCGTCTTCTATCACCCCGAGCATCAGGTCACGAGCGTGGACGCCGCCGCGCGGCGAATATCGTTCTCAAACGGCGCGACGGCGGAATTCGATCTGCTTGTCCATGTTCCGCCGATCCGCGCGCCGAAGGTCGTCCGCGACGCGGGGCTCGTGGCGGAAAACGGATGGATTCCGGTGGACCGCCACACGATGGAAACGCGATTCCCCCGCGTTTACGCGATCGGCGACGTGACCGGCATCCCGCTGATGCTCGGCAAACCGCTGCCCAAGGCCGGCGTTTTCGCGCACGCGCAGGCGTCGGTCGTGGCCCGCAACATTGCGCGGATCATCACGGGTGCCGGAAAGCCCGCCGCGTTTGAAGGGCACGGCGAATGTTTTATCGAGGTCGGAAACGGCCGTGCGGGTTTTGGCAAGGGCAACTTCTACGCCGAACCCGTGCCGGTCATAAAGATGCGCGCGCCCGGACGGCGGTGGCACTGGGGCAAGGTGGCGTTCGAAAAGGAATGGCTGCGGCGCTGGTTTTGACGGAGATCCAATATGAGTTCGGAATCCCCCATCTACCTGGATCACAACGCCACGACGCCGGTATTGCCGGCGGTCGTCGAGGCGATGCTCCCGCATCTTCGCGAGCACTTCGGCAATCCGTCGAGCGGCCACGTTTACGGCCAACGGGCGAAAGCGGCTGTCGAGCGGGCGCGCGAGCAGGTCGCGGCGCTTGTCGGCGCGGCGCCGGACGAAATCGTGTTCACCTCCGGCGGGACGGAGGCGAACAACCTTGCCATACGCGGCGCCGCGGCGGCGACGCCGGCAAGGCGCGTTGTCGTCACGTCAACGATCGAACATCCGGCGACGGAACGGCCTTGCCGTTTTCTCGAACGCCAGGGGTGGACGCTTATCCGCGCGGGCGTGGACGGCGACGGTTGCGTCCGGCTCGATGCGATCGAGGCCGCGCTGCGGAGCGGCGCCGCGCTTGTCTCGATCATGCACGCGAACAACGAAACGGGTGCGATCCAGCCGCTTCGCGAGATCAGCGCGATCGCGAAGGCACACGGCGCGCTCGTCCATTCCGATGCGGCGCAGTCCGCGGGCAAGATTCCCGTTCAGGTCGATGAGCTTGGCATCGATCTCCTGTCGATCGCGGGCCACAAGCTCTACGCGCCCAAAGGGATCGGAGCGCTCTACATCCGGCGCGGCACGCCGATCGAGGCGCTGCTGCTTGGCGCGTCGCACGAGCGCGGCCTGCGTCCGGGAACCGAAAACGTCGCGTCAATCGCGGGCCTCGGCGCCGCGTGCGAAATCGCGCGCGAGACGATGCTCGACGAGGCGGCGCGCGTGCGCGTTTTGCGCGATCGGTTGTGGACGCAATTGTGTGAAGGCGTGCCTGGTATTGTCCTGAATGGTCCTTCCGACGCGCGGCTTCCGAACACGCTCAGCGTTCGGTTTCCCGGCGTGCGGGCAAGCCAGGTTCTGGCGAGAGCACCCGAGATCGCGGCGTCAACCGGATCCGCCTGCCACGAGGGCGGCGAAACCGCATCCGCCGTCATCACCGCGATGGGCGTCGCCGCCGATGAGGCGCTCGGCACGGTGCGTCTTTCGCTTGGGCGCGGCACCACGGCCGGCGACATCGAACGCGCCGCGTCGGTCCTCGGGACCGCCTGGCGGCGTCTGTCCGAAAACGAAGTTTGATTGCGCGCGGCGCTGGACAAATCGCGCCGCCCGCGCGGGCGCTCGCTTGACGCGAATTGCAAGGGCGTCATTCGCCCGTTTGGCGCCTGTACGCGATGATGTGCACGTTTTCCACCATGATCATGCCTTCGGTCACCAGGTCGTCCACGACGGACAGGAACGCCTGAATGCGGTCGGGCCGATCGACAATCTCGACGATGACCGGGAGATCCTCCGAAAGCCGCAGCACGCGCGTGGTGTGGATGCGGCTGTGCGCGCCGTAGCCCGCAAGGCCCCGCAAGACGGTGGCGCCCGCGAGTCCGTGTTCCAGCGCCGCCGCGACAAGGAGCTCGTAAACGGGCTTGCCGTCCCGGCGATCGCCCTCGCCGACGAAGATTCGCAGAAGCTTGCCGTCGCCTTCGACTTTCATGGCGTCATCCTTTCCCTTGCCCGTGCCCTCGCCCATGCCCGTGCCCGTGCCCGTAAGCGAACGCATCGCCATCCGGCGGTACACGGAGAACACGGCGGAGACACGGAGCGCACGGTGTTTCATTTCCGGTCAAACGATTCCCTGCGACATCCGTGGCTTCGCTGTACCTTCGGTGTACGACCTCACCGTATCGCCGCCAACGCCAGCCACCGCCCGGAAGCCACGGCGACAAGCCCGAGCGCGACGCTCAATGCAACATTCGCCGCGGCCGAGGCCAGGCTTCCCGCGCGCACGAGCGCGATCGATTCCCAGCCGAACGTCGAAAAGGTGGTGAACGAGCCCAGAAGGCCGATCACGAGAAACTCGCGTTGCGCCTGCGAAAGAGCCTGGCGATCCTCGACCAGCGTCATCAGCACGCCGATCGCGAGGCACCCCAGCACGTTCACGACCATCGTCCCGTACGGAAACCACGATCCGGTGAATCGGTGCACGGCGCCGGAGAGCCCGTAGCGCGCGATGGCGCCGGCGAATCCGCCCGCGCCGATGATGGCGAGCGTCATCAATTTCGGCATGCCTCGACGTTAAATCGGCCAGGCCGCGCCCGCAAGCGACCGGAAGCGGTCCGACACGGGCGGGCCAATCTTGCCATCGTCAATCTTCATTGCTCGATCTTCCCCAAAATGAAATCGGGGACTCGGCCGCCCCGAGCCCCCGACATCGACGCGCGTCCGCTACTCCGAAGGCGTCACGTCCGGTTTGGGCGGAGCCTTGGATTTCGCGGCCTCGGCGGCGGCGCGTTCGCGAATCACACGCTCGTATTCGAGCGGGAAATGATGCTTCAACTCGTCTTCGGTCATGCCGCCGTTTCCGAGCCACCACGTCGCCATGGGGGCGACGTCCGCGCGGAAGATGACGAAGTAGAAATGCCAGATGATGATCGCGAGCGTCGCGAGAATCGCTTCCATCAGGTGGATCGTCGTGGCCACGTCAAACGACCAGAACGGGAACCAGATCGAGACCCAATCCTTGAACCACAGGAACAGGCCCGTCGCGATCATGATGAGCGACCCCCAGAGCAGCGCGAGGTACTCCATCTTTTCCGGGTACCCGAACCGAGCGAACCTCGGCTTGTCCTTCGCCCGTCCGACGCTGTACGACAGCGCTTTTTTCAGGTCCAGCGCGTCTTTCATCTTCGGGATCATGTCGATCATCCAGCCGCGGCCGCGTTTGGTGCCGATGAGGTACCAGGCATGCCAGAGGGCCCAGGCCATGAATCCGACCGCCGCGACGCGATGCGCGTCCGAGCGCACGCCCTCGGCCATCTCGCCGGAGACGAACGGAACCGGCACCTTGAAGACGAGCATGAATCCGGTGAAAGCCAGGCCGAAGAAACTGGCGATCAGCAGGTAGTGCATCCCGCGCTCCATGCGGTTGAGGCGGGTGTAGAACGCCGGTTTCGGGCGGCGCCGCAAAAGGTGCATCACGCGCCGGCGCCAGTCGAGGAAGTTGTGCACGATCATGAAGCCGATGACGCCGATGATGAGCCAGAGATAGACCCACCAGACGATGTCGTTGATGCGCGCGCCGATGCTGCCTTCCGGATCGCCGTGCACCATGCCGACCACGCCCGAGGCATCGAACTTCGGATGGCACGATCCGCAGGTCTGCTGGATGTTTTCCGGATGGATCGTGCTTCGCGCGTCGGAGCTCGGATAAATGTCGTGGATGCCGTGGCACGACGCGCAGTTCGCGACCGTCGCGTCGCCAAGCCCGGCGGCCAGGCCGTGGAAGCTGTCGGAATACGACTGAATCCGTCCGCCGGCGATGCCGAAATCCTGCGTCAGCCGCTCGCGATCATGGCAGGCGTTGCACGATTTTTGCGCGACGCTGGACGGCGCGACGCGGCTGAGCGGATCGTCCGTCGGCACCACGGTGTGCTCGCCGTGGCAGTCGTTGCACGTCGGCGATTCGAAGATGCCGCGTGCAAGCGCGACGCCGTGAACCGACGTGTCGTATTGCGCCGCTTCCGACTTGTGGCACTGCCCGCACGTCGTGGAAACGTTGATCTTGTAGATGGACGAATCCGGATCGACCATCGGGCGCAGGTCGTGGCTGCGGTGGCAGTCGTTGCACGTCGCCGCGTTGAGATTGCCGCGTATGATGGCCTTGGCGTGGATGCTCTCGCGATACATCGTCACCACGTCGTGCCCGTTGCCGCCTCGGCGGCCCGCCAGCTCCACGTCCTCGTGGTGGCACTTGGCGCACGTCGCCGCCACGTTCGACTTGGCAACGCGGTTTTCCGGGTCCGCCATCGGCCGGATGTCATGCGTGCCGTGGCAGTCCGCGCACAACGCGGCCTTGCTGTCGCCGTTGCCGTTGGCGACCGAAACCGCGTGGACGCTGTTTTCATACTTCGCGCTCGCGTCTTCATGGCACGCGGCGCAACCGACCGCGTCGAGCTTCGCCGCATGGGGAAGCTCGCCCACGTCCGCGTGGCAATCGGTGCACGCGAACTCGCCGTGGATGCTCGCCGCGAATTTTTTCGCGTCGATCGTCAGCGACGGCTTTTCGGTCCGCGCGTGCCGCTTGGGCGCGGGATGAAAGCCCTCCGGCGCCGGAACAACCATTTCCGCGAGGTCATCCGGCGACATGCCGTCAAGCGTGCCGTCGTGGCAGGCGAGGCAATCGGCGTTTGTCGCCGCAAGGGCGGCCGGCGCCGCGGTTATGAGAAAGATGCCGAGCGCAAGCGATGCAAACCGGACCGGGCAAATTTTTTTCAAGGAGTACATGAAAGCCCTTTCGATCCGAGCGTTTCTCCCGCATCGGGAAAGAGCATTTCTCGTGCCGATACGCCGCCGTTTCTGAACGACCGTTCATTTTATTGGAACCGCGGATTCACGCGGCGCGCGACGCACGCAACTTACCGGAATCGCGGCCATTTTGACGCACTGCGTTAAGACGCCGCCGGGGAGTTTCGGGCGTAGCCATTTCCAATCTCCCCGGACGAGGCGCTTTCGCGCCGTTCTTGAATCGAGAAAACAGAGACTCGATGTTCTCAATCCGAGAACGACGTAGCCTCAAACTTCGCGAATTTCGTAAGGTTTTCGATAGCACGCGCGCGCAAAGGGGGCGCGTTTGTTGAACAAATCCCTCGATTTGATCCGGGTCACGTGACGCACCGCGTCGGCATCCGAATTGCTCTTTCCCAAAACGAAGGAGCGCACGCCGTGGAAAACAATCAGGACGAACTGGTCTCGCCTACCCCAAAAACGAGGAAATGGACGCCGCGGCGCATCGCGGTCGTCTTCGTGATCGCGGCGGCCGCGTTTTTCGCGTTCAGCGGCATCATGCTCGAGGTCACAAGCAAGCCCGAGTTTTGCGGGTCCTGCCACAACATGACGCCGTACATCGAGTCCTGGCGTGCCAGCTCGCACAACACCGTCAATTGCGCCCAGTGCCACTACGAGCCGGGCTTTTACAACTACCTCAAGGGCAAGATCACCGACGGCCAGGCGCACCTGGTCATCTTCATCACCGGCAAGGCGCGCGGGAAATATCACGCGGAAATCCCTGACGCGAGCTGCAAGGAATGCCATCCCACCGATCAGCTCACCGGCGAAAAGGAGTTCCAGGGCGTCACCTTTTCGCATCCGAACCACTTGAACGAGATGCGCCGCGGCAAGAAGCTGCGGTGCGTCACCTGCCACGGGCAGATCGTCCAGGGCGAGCATCTCACCGTCGATCCGCGCGATTGTTTCATCTGCCACTTCAAGGCCGACGAGAACGGCAAGCGCGATCCCGTCCTGTCCGATTGCCGCACCTGCCACACCGAAGTGCCGATGCAGATTCAGACCAACGGCCGCATGTTCGAACACGGCCGCTATTTCGACGAAGGGTCGGACTGCCGCACCTGTCACGTCGATATCGTCGCGGGCCAGGGCGAGGTGGACTACGACCGCTGCGTCGAATGCCATTCCGAACGCGAAAAAACGCTGCGCGAAATCGTTACGACGCAGTACACCTCCGAGACCTACCACAAGAACCACGTGACCGATCACAAGGTCGAGTGCTGGCGATGCCATAGCCGCATCGAGCACGAGATCGTTCGCAACCCGACAAGCGAACATTTCGGCGAAAATTGCACCGTCTGCCATGCGGACCAGCAGCATTTCGGCCCGCGCGAGTTGTATCGCGGCGTCGGCGGCGTGGGCGTGCCGGAGATGCCCTCCAAGATGTATCGGGCGAACGTCGATTGCGCGTCCTGCCACGTGAAATCGTCGACCGGCAAATACGGGACGCTCGCCACGGATGTCGCCTATCTCTCGATGGGCGCGGCCTGCGACAAGTGCCACGGCGAAGGTTACGCCGACATGCTCCATCACTGGCAGGACATCATGCGCACGCAGGAGAACGCGGCGGCCGAGCGTCTCTCCGCGACCGAAAAAGCCCTGCTGGATGCCAAGAAAAAGGTTTCAATTCGGACATACGAGAAGGCGGCGGCGCTCATCGGCGACGCGGCGCACAACATTCGCCTGGTCCGCGTCGGCCGCGGTCACCACAACATGGAGTATGCGCTGAAGCTCCTCGAGGCCGCGAACGTCATGGGCGAGCAGGCCAGGGAGCTGCTGATCGAGGATTACGAGCCCGAGAAGGTGCAACCGTTCGAGATGACGTGCACGAACCTGTGCCACAGCGAGATGAGCACGCGAAAGGTGACGCTCGGCAGCGTGAACTATCCGCACAAGACGCATATCGACGAGATGGGCTTTGCCTGCACGGAATGCCACGGCGGCATGGACAAGCACGGCGAGAACCACTTCACCAACTGCGCCGACTGCCACCACGGTGAAGGGCAGGGCAAGGTGACCTGCGCCGACTGCCACCAGGACATCGCGGGCCTGGTCGCGGGGACGGCGGGCGTCGGCGCGAAAAGCGAGCCCGACGAGATGAACGCGCAGCTCGAGTGCGTCAACTGCCACACGCAGATCGCCGAGGGCTCGGAGACGACATCCGAGGTCATTCTCGCGACGTGCGTCGAATGTCACGAGGAAGGCTACGACAAGAAGGCGGCCGAGTGGACGCAGTCGATCCGGAAGGGCCTCGCCGGGCAGAAACCGAAGCTCGAACAGTTGCGCAAGGACGTGGATATCCGAAAGGCGAACGGCGCGAACATCACCAAACTCGCGAACCTCCTCCTTCGCATCGAGTCCAACAACGAGCTCATCGAGGGCGAGCGCGGCCAGCACAACCTGCCGCACGCCATGAATCTTTTGAAAGCCAACGACACGATGTTTGACCGCGCGCGCGAACTGATCAAGGACGAGCACGGCCCGGCCAAGCCGATCGATACCATTGCCGAGGGAAATCCTCATGACGAGTGATGCGGAAAAGAACCCGCCCGGCCACGGCGCGCGTGCCGATTACCGGCACATCTACCGTTTTTTGGCGGTCATCGGCGGTGCGCTCGCCGTCGCGCTTTTGCTCAAGGGGTTGATGGTGCCCGAAACGTTCGGCGACATCGGGCACTATCGCGCCGCGGCGGTTCCGCTCAATGAAAACCTCCGCGAGCCGATGTTTCAGGGCAAGCAAAGCTGCGACACGTGCCACGACGAGATCGTCGCGCAGCACGCCAAAGACGTCCATCAAAATGTCGAGTGCGAAAATTGCCACGGCCCGGCCAACAAGCACGTGCTCTGGGGCGACGGCGAGCTCGAGGGCGACGGCCCGTTCATCGATGTCCCCAAATCGAAGGAGACCTGCCTGGGTTGCCATCAGCGCCTCTACGCGCGCCCGGCGGCGTTCCCCCAGGTCGATCCGGAAGAGCATTACCGCGTGCGCGAGGTCAACGATCCCGAAACGCCGTGCTTCTCGTGCCATAGCCCGCATGAGCCGCTGTTCCTTGAGACGAGCCTTTCCGAATCGCGCAAGCACCCGATGATCTATCAGTGCGCGAACTGCCACCGCGACGAGGTGAAGGAAACGGCGCCGCTGCCGACGCCGCATCCCACGGTGTTTGACTGCGGCTACTGCCACGAACAGGTGCAGGCGGACTTTGAGCAACGCCCCCACGCGGAACTCGGGTGCGGTACGTGCCACCAGTTCTACGTCGAGTCGGAGCAAGCCGGCCGCATCGTCAAGCACACCGATCCGCGATTCTGCCTGCTGTGCCACGAGGATCGCGCGTTCGTCACATCCGACAACAAGCCGGTCATCACGTGGCCGGAACACCGTGAGGAAATGTCCGGCGGCGAGGATGTCGGAGACAAGACCTGCGCCGATTGCCACCGCGACGCCTTCCATCACGAGTTCACGCGCACGAGGACGGATGCCCTGGCGCCGGAGGAGATGCCATGACGGCTCCGGATGAGAAAAAACCGACGGCGCCCGATCGGCGCGAGTTTCTCGCCCGGTGCGGGCAGGTCGCCCTCGGCGGTCTGTTCGTCATCAAGTGCACGCCCGCGCTCGCCGATCTGGTCGCGTCCGACGGCGCGGACGATATTCCCGAGTGGGCGTACGCCGTCGATACCACCAAGTGCATCGGCTGCGGCGCCTGCATGCGCGCGTGTCGCGCGGAAAACAACGTCCCCGAAAGCCAGTTCCGCACGTGGGTCGAGCGGTACGAAATCCGCGGAGACCATGCCGTGCGCATCGACATCGCCTCGGACGAAAACAACGCGACGTTCCTTTCGAACGCCACGCCCGCCGCGGAAGCGAAAGACGGCCGGGTCAAGGCGTTTTTCGTTCCGAAGCTCTGCAATCACTGCGAAACGTCCGTGTGCGTTCAGGTCTGCCCGGTCGGCGCGACGTTCCGCACGAAAGACGGCGTCGTTCTCGTGGATCCGGAACACTGCGTTGGCTGCGGATATTGCGTGCAAGCCTGCCCGTATTCAACGCGTTTCATCAACAAGGAAACGCACACCGCCGACAAATGCACGCTCTGCTACCACCGCATCACCAAGGGCTTGCTGCCGGCGTGCGTGCAATCGTGCCCGGTCGGCGCCCGGATCTTCGGTAACGTCAAGGATCCGGATAGCGAAATCTCGCGTGTGCTTCGCGAACGCCGCTACACCTTGCTCAAGCCGGAGCTCGGAACGAATCCGCGCTGCTACTACATCGGCCTGGACATGGAGGTCGTCTGATGTTCGAGTTCGTCTTCCCGAACGATCTGAACGTCACCTGGTCGGTGATGATCGTTCTGTATCCCTACATCACGGGCCTCGTGGCGGGTGCGTTCATCGTCTCGTCGCTCTACCACCTGTTCGGACAGGAGGCGTTGAAGCCGGTCGCGCGTTTCTCGCTCGCGTCGGCGTTCGTCTTTCTGATCTTCGCGCCGCTGCCGCTGCTCATCCACCTGGGGCATCCCGAGCGCGCGTTCAACATCATGATCACGCCGAACTTCCAGTCCGCGATGGCCGGTTTCGGATACATCTACACCGCTTACCTGATCGTCGTTGCGATCGAGGTCTGGCTTGTCGTACGCGAGGACCTGATCGCTCGCGCCAGGGGGACCGGGCCAATCGCGCTCTTGTGCCGTGCGGCGCTGCTTTTCAATGTGCGTTCCACCGAAGCGACGCGGGCGGCCGATCACCGTGCGGCGAAGTTTCTGGCGGGCCTCGGCATCCCCATGGCGTGCCTGCTGCACGGCTACGTCGGGTTCCTGTTCGGATCGCTGAAGGCGAACCCCTGGTGGTCCACGCCCCTCATGCTGATCATTTTCATCTTCTCGGCGATCGTGTCGGGCATCTCGATCCTCGTTTTCCACTACATGACGATCTCGCGCATCAACGGCTGGAAGCTCGACCGCCCGTGCGTGCGCACGATGGGGAAGTTCCTGTGGGGCTTCATGATCATCGCCGTCTCGCTCGAATTGCTCGAGGTCATGTCGGTCGCCTACAAGCAGACGGAGGAATGGGAGATCATCGGCAAGCTCATCGGCGACAAGCTGTTCTGGTCTTACATCGTCCTGCAGTACCTCGTCTTCTCGCTGATTCCGTTTTTCCTTCTGGCGGCGAACGCCCTGTTCAAGCTCAGGCTGAAGGTCTCGAACACCGTCGTCTTCATCGCGGCGTCGATGCTGCTCGTTCAGGTCATCCTGATGCGCTGGAACGTCATCATCGGCGGACAGATGCTTTCCAAGAGCGGCCGCGGCTTCACAAGCTATGTTCCGGGCATCTTTGAAAAGGAAGGCCTCATCACGGCGGCGATCATCTTCACCGCGCCGTTTCTGATCCTTTACCTCTTCCATCGCGTCGTGCCGCTTTTCCCCGTGGAGGCGATGCAGAAAAAGACCGCGTAGCGACCGCTCCCGCCGCTCGCCGTTTTGATCGCGGCTTCGCCCCGTTGGACGCGATGCGTCAAACATGCTAGCGAATCCGCATGACGACAACCCGCGCCATCACCGGCTTTCAGGATATTCTCCCCGAGCGCGCCGAGCTGTTCTGGCGGCTTGAAACCGCCGCGCGCGAGGTGTTCCGCCGCTATGGCTTTCGCGAAGTCCGTCTGCCCGAGATGGAATACACGGAACTGTTCGCGCGCGGCATCGGGCAGACGACGGATATCGTCGAAAAGGAGATGTTCACGCTCGCCGACTCGAAGGGGCGCGCGATGAGCTTGCGTCCGGAGGGGACCGCGGGCGTCGTGCGCGCGTACATCGAAAACGGCCAGCACGCCACGGCGCCGCAGGCGCGCTGGTTCTACGGCGGCGCGATGTTCCGGCACGAACGCCCGCAGAAGGGACGGTTCCGCCAGTTCCACCAGATCGGCGTGGAGGCGTTCGGCTCGGAAGACCCGATGCTCGACGCGGAGATTATCGCGCTGCTCATGGACATCTTCGCCTCGGTGAACGTCGCCGGGACGCTCGAGATCAACAGCATCGGCGACCTCGAAAGCCGCGCGGCGTACAAACAATCGCTCGTCAAATATTTTGGCGTGCGCGAGGCCGAGCTTTGCGACGATTGCAAGCGGCGCCTGCGCACGAACCCGATGCGGATTCTGGATTGCAAAAATCCGACGGATCGACAGATCGCTTACGACGCGCCGTCGATCCTTGATCACCTGAACGATGCGAGCGCGGAGCACTTCGCGCGCGTCAAGGCGTATCTCGACGCGGCGGGCGTGGCGTACGCGGTCAATCCGCGCATCGTTCGCGGGCTCGACTATTACACACGCACCGCGTTCGAGGTGACGACCGACCGCCTCGGCGCCCAGAACGCCATCGCCGGCGGCGGGCGCTACGACGGCCTTGTCGAGGCGCTGGGCGGACCGGCGATCGCGGGCATCGGATTCGCGATCGGCATCGAGCGCGTGGTCGAGTTGATGTCGATGGAAGCGCGGGGCGCCACAAACGACGCGGACGTGATGCTCGTGCCGATGGGCGAGGCGGCGCGCGTCGCGGCATTTCGGCTAGCCCGTCGCCTGCGCGAGGAAGGCGTCTCGTGCCTTGTCGGGCTGGACGGGCGCGGGCCGAAGGCACAACTCAAACGCGCGGACCGCGCGGGATGCCGCTTCGCGCTTGTCATCGGCGACAACGAACTGGCCGGCGGCGCGATCGAGGTGAAGGACCTGGGCGATGAGCGCACGGCCGCGCCGGACGTCAACGCGGTACGTCTGGCGAAAGCCTTTGCGGAAACGGTCGCGGAAGGGAAGAAGGCATGAAGGCGATTCGGCTGCACGCGCACGGCGGCGTGGAGAACATCCGCGTCGACGATATCGACGATCCGCCTGCGCCGGCAGCGGGCGAGATTCAGGTGGCGATCAAGGCGGGCGCGCTCAATCACCTGGACATCTGGGTTCGCAACGGCCTGCCGGGCCTGTCGCCCGAACTGCCGATGGTGATGGGCTCGGACGCCGCGGGCGAGGTGGTCGCCGTGGGCGAGGGCGTCGATTTCGCGTCCGGCGAGCGCGTCGTGCTTTCGGCCATCGACAATTGCGGGCGCTGCGACATGTGTCTTTCCGGCGAGCAGAGCCAGTGCCGCCAGTTCCGCATGCGCGGCGAACACGTGAACGGATTTTTCGCCGGCCGCGTCAACGTCCCGGCCCTGGCGGCGCGGCGCATCGCGGACGATCTGTCGTACGAGGACGCCGCCGCGGGGTTCCTCACGTTTCTCACCGCGTGGCGCATGCTCATCACGCGCGGGCGTCTTCGCCCCGGCGAGACCGTGCTGATCCACGGCATTGGCGGAGGACTCGCGCTTGCGGCGCTGAACATCGCGACGCTGTTCGCGGCGCGGGTCATCGTCACCTCGTCCGATGACGGCAAGCTCGAAAAGGCGCGCGGATTCGGCGCGGCCGATGCGATCAATTACAAGACCGAAGATGTCGCGCGCCGGGCGTACAAACTGACGGCCGGGCGCGGCGTGGATGTCGTGGTTGATTCCGCCGGCGGCGACGCATACAGCGCGTCGTTAAAGGCCCTGCGCCCCGGCGGACGCCTGGTCACGTGCGGGGCGACGGCGGGCGCGAATCCGCCCGCGGACATCACGCGCATCTTCGCCAAGCAGATCGACGTGCTCGGCAGCACCATGGGCAACGCGCGGGAGACGGACGAGGTCGTCGGCCTGATGAATCGCGGCAAGCTGCGCGCATCCATCGACCGCGTGTTCGACGCGGCCCGGATCCGCGAGGCGCACGCGTACCTCGAATCCGCCGAACAGTTCGGCAAGGTGGTCTTGACTCTTTGATGGCCGCGAGCGAATCGCCGAAGGACGGGGAATGCGATCTTGTCACCGGCGCGTGCGGATTCACCGGCGCGCACCTGACGCGCATCCTTCTGGCGCAAGGCCGGCGCGTCATCGCGGCCGATCTTCCCCGCGCCATCGAGCATCCCAAGACGCGCTTTGTCGCCCACCGAATCGGTCTTGACCGCGAGCACCCGAATCTTGTCGCCGCGCCAAGCGACCTGACAAAACCGGAAACGCTCGCGCCGATCTTCGAGAAAAACGTGGCGCGCGTGTTCCATACCGCGTCGCTGTACGACTACTCCGCGGGCCTGGAGATTCTGAGGAGAATCAACATCGACGGCACGCGCAACCTGCTTGACGCCATGCGCGGAAAGCCGGTGCGGCACTTTGTCCACTGGAGCACGTGCGGCGTGTTCGGAAAGCCGTATACGGCCGCACAAGGCTGGGCGAACGTGCCGTTCACCGAGGAAAGCCCGTCGCCCAAAACCACGCCAATCGGAGCGACGCGGCCCGCCGGAACGCCCATCGTCAACGACTATTCGCAAACGAAGTTTGAACAGGAACAGATGGTGTGGGCCGAACATCGCGAGCGCGGATTGCCGCTCACGGTCGTGCGTCCCGCGCCGGTGTACGGCCCGGGCAGCGACTACGGCCACGGCGGCATCGTTATCGCCATCGCGCGCGGGTTCTTGCCGGTGATTCCGGTCGACGCACGCCATTACATTACGACCTCCGTGCACGTCGAGGATGTCGCGGGATTCGCGGCGTGGATCGCCGATCGCGGCGAGGCGATCGGCGAGGACTACAACGTGGTGGACGACAGCGTCATTTCGTACGACGAATTCCTGCGCTACATCGCGCTATTGGTCGGGCGCAAGCCGCTTGCGCTTCCGTTCGTGCCGATGCCGGTCCTTCGCCCGCTCATGGTCGCGGCGGCGCGCATGCTGCGGGCGCTCGAGGAACGGTTTCGCCTGCCGCGTCCGCGCGTTTTCGAGGTCGGTTCCGCGACCTACGTCGCTTCGAGCTACTGGATCGCGAACGACAAGAGCAAGGCGGCGGGTTATACCTACAAATATCCCGACGTGAAGGCGGGCCTGCGCGACACGATCCGCTGGTTTCGCGATGCGGGATGGCTTGAACGCGATTATCGGCCCGCGGGAATCTGGCGGGAGAATTTGTAGCGCGGAAGATTATCAGACGACGTCGAGAAACATCGACGTCGGAAGGGCCGCGATCGAGCCGAGGCGCGCGAGCACGTTGCCGCGCATCAGCCAACCGCTTTGATCGCGCCGCCGCTCCAGTTCCGTCAACGGGACGATCCGGTACCCGTCGCTGACGAGTTCCCCGGCGATCTGTTCGAGCGCGCGCACCAGCGCGGCGTGCGAATCGTGAAAGAGAATCGCCCCGCCTTGCGTCGCGACAATCAGGTGACGCACCGTGGCCGCGATTTCCTCCGGCGCCGGCCAGCGCCAGTCCGAGGAATCGACTTGCCACATCACCAGCCGAAATCCGTGCTCGCGAAGAAACGAACGCACAATCCGGCGCGAGTGGCGATCCCCGCCGCGCATCCACGGAAGCCCGTACGGCGGGCGGAAATAGCGGTGCGGATACCCGTCGGGATAGCGGTCCTTGAGAATCTCATCGACGATGTTTTGCGTGCGAAGGATCTGGTCCCGCAGCACCTCGGGCGTCGGCTCCAGCAGCTTCGGATGGTCATACGTGTGGTTGCCGATGACGTGCCCGAGCTCGTCGAGCCTGCGCACGATCTCCGGGTATTTCTCGCAGCGTCGCCCCTGCACGAAAAACGCGCCGCGAATACCGAGCTCGCCGAGACAATTCGCCGTCTCTTCCGTGAAATGGCGGCGCGGACCGTCGTCGAACGTGAAGCACACGTTTCGCCCGAAATTGTCGTGCGTGAACACTCCGCCCGCGAGGTCGTCGCCCTCGATCCGATGGCGCACGAGCATCATCGACCGCTTGGTCTGGCGGGCGAGCAGGTTGCGGATATTTCGGGTTAGCCCATTCATCATAATGATTTTTACGTATCGGTTCCGCGCTGAAAACTCATGAGGAAAGCTGCCGCTTCCAAATATCCCCAATTCGCGAATTTTTCGCAACCGAAGTCGTAAAGGTTGAAATAATCGCCACACTCCACCACGAGCGATTCGGCCAGGCGCCGTATCTGTTGACGTGATTTTGAACGCGCGTTCAATCGGGGCAGGTCAAAACGGGAAAAACGTTCCGATCCGCCGGTGACGCCAGACCCAGAAAATAACTTCCGCCCCAGGCCGCCATGCCCGCGGAGACGCGCAACGAATGCCGCGCCTCGGCCGGCCGCGCGTCGGCATAAGCCGTCATCGCGCCGAGCGCCGCGGCCTTGGACGCGAGGAGAAAATCGATCGACAGATCGACAAGCCGCGCGTAATCGCCGGCGGTCAGGTTGTCGAGCGGGATCGTCTCCCACACCGCGCGCCCCTGCTCGACAAAAAAAGCCGCGTTCTCCGTCAGCGCGTTCATCGCCGACCATGCGTCGTTCAGCGGCAGGCGCAGCTTGATGATCGCGTCGTCGTATCGCGCAAGAAACGCCCACGGCAAATCCGGACCGACGCAATCGAGAAGTTGTCCCGGCACGCACGTGAGCGCGCCGGACGGCGGCTCGCTGCCCGCCGGCGGATGCTCGATGATCTGTTCCAGGTAGCCGAGGTTGTATGCATACAACGCGAGCATGACGCCGATCCGGCGGCGTGCCGATTCGATCGCGCCGGCGTCGCCCGCGCCCGCGGCGTCGTCCAGGCGGGCCGCGATCCACCCCGCCATCCAATCGAAAGGAAGGCGCAATCCGGCGAAAGGATCGCCGCCGCGCGCCTTTTGGCCCGGGCCGGCGAGCACGTCGCGCAGCCACAGGCCGCCGAAATAGCCGGAGATGTATAGATCGCCCATCAACGTCTCGGGCGTCGCGGGTGCGCCGGAATCGAACACGAGGTCAAACGAATCCATCGGAAGCGCGCCGAGGAAAAATTCCTGCGCATTCGTGTCGTCGCCGTGCGCCGCGCAATACGCCGTGGCGAGATCCTCCATGAACGTCTCGTCGATGACGAACGCATCGTTCGGCCAAAACGGGTAGGGCGGAAGGACGATATCCGCGCGCCCCGGAGCGTCGTCGTCATCATTGTCATCGTCGTCGTCCGGGCGGTCGTCGTCATCGAACGATGCGTCGTCGTCCGCCGCCGCGTCGTCGTCGTCGCCCGGGTCTGAGGTGTCGTCCGGTTCAGCGTCCGGGAGCGAGGAGTCGTCGACTTGATCGCCCGCTCGGACGGACACGTCGCCGCATCCGGCAAGCGCGACGACAAACGATAAAACCGTGATCGGGAAACACGCGAACGCGCGGCGAATGCTTCGCATGGGGAACCTCGCGGATGTCGATTCGATTATCCGCGTGCCCGTTGGCGCATGCAACGTCATGCACGCCGTTGCCCTCGATCCTCGATCCTCAATCCTCAATCCTCAATCCTCTTTCCTGGCTCCGCTTGAGACGCCGCGCGTCGGGCACTACACTCCCGCGCGTGACCACCTTCGC
This sequence comes from bacterium, assembly GCA_019912885.1. Taxonomy (NCBI): domain Bacteria; species bacterium. Next base: position 7,620 of record JAIOHV010000090.1, on the reverse strand, counting down.
CCGCCACGTCTATGTCAGCGTCCGCCCGAAACACTGGGTGAAAAACCTGCTCGTGCTCGCGCCGCTGGTGTTCGCGCAGGAGCTGGGTTCGCCGCTTCCGCTTTTGAAATCGGCGGCGGCGTTTATCGTCTTTTGCCTTTTGGCGTCGGCGTCCTACCTATTCAACGACGTCATCGACGCGGTGGGCGACCGCGTGCATCCGCTCAAGGGCACGCGGCCGATCGCGATGCGGGAGCTTGGCGGCACGAGCGCGGTCGGCGTCGCGCTGATCTTGACGGCCGTGGGCCTTTGGGTCGCGTTCGCGCTCGATCGCACGTTCGGTTTCGTCGCGGCGGCGTTCGTCGCGACGCACGTCCTCTACAGCACGATCCTGACGCGAATCGTCATCGTCGATGTCTTCACGCTCGCGGCGAACTACGTGCTGCGCGTTGTCGCCGGAGCGGTCGTGATCGACGTGCCGATGAGCCCGTGGCTTCTCATCTGCACGATGCTGCTCTCCCTGTTCCTCGGGCTTTCGGCGCGCTCGCTGGATTTCAAACTGCTCGGCGAGGAGGCGGCGCGGCACCGGTCGAGCCTTGCGCACTACAATCCGTATCTGCTCGACCAGATGATCGCGGTCATCACGAGCGCGATTCTCATCGCCTACACGCTCTACACGATCTCTCCGGAGACGGTGGCCAAGTTCGGCACGAACAAGCTCGCGCTCACTGCGCCGTTCGTGCTCTACGGCATCTTCCGCTACCTCTACCTCATCCATCAGGGAGAGGCGCAAATGTCGATCGAGCGCGCTCTGTTTTCGGACCTGCCGATGCGTATCAACGCGTTTTTGTACGCGCTCGCGACCGTGGCGATCATTTATCTTTGATTGAAGATCGAAGATTGAAGATTGCCGATTGCTTCAGGCATCGCGTCCGGTTTCGTGAATCGAAATCAGGCGTGCGCCGAAACCCTCGCGTCGTCGACGGGACGCAACTGCCGCAATCTTCGATCCGCAATCGTCAATCTTCAATTTAAGGCCGCGTCGATCTCCCGCGCGAGCGCGCCGAGCAATTCGGCGCCGCGGGAGTTCGGCGCGTATTCCCAGATCGTGCGGCCCTGGCTTTGCGCCTCGTCGATCGTGACGTTGAAGCCGATCACCGTTTGCGAGACGCGTTCGGCGAAATGCTCGCGCAGTTTGGCGAGGATCGCATTCGCGAGCCGCGTATTGCGATAGAACACCGGCACCACCATCGAGATGCGCAGGTTGTGCTTGTTGTGGTTCGCCTTGACGGTCTCCACCGTCTCCACGATCTCGGCGCAGCCGTCGAGCGCGAGATACGTGAGGTTGACGGGGATGACGATCTCGTTCGCCGCGAGCATCACGTTCAGCGTCACGAGCCCGAGCGACGGCGGCGAATCGAACACGACGATGTCGTAGCCGCGCACGCCTTTCAGTTTATTGCGAAGCAGCTCGGCGCGATCCTGGCGCGGCGCGGCGCTCGTCGGGAAATCGGTCAGGTTCTTGTTGGCCACGATGATGTCGAGCCCTTCGATGCGCGTCGGCGCGGCGGCGTCCGGAACGCTCATCGCGTCGTCGAGCAGAAGCTCCGCGCTCGTGCGTTCGACGTTACGCACGTCGATCCCGAGGCTCTTGCCCGACTGCCCCTGCGGGTCGAGGTCGATAAGCAGCACGCGCCGCCCCTTGCCCGCGAACCACGCCGCCATGTTCACGGCCAGCGTCGTCTTGCAGGTGCCGCCCTTCTCGTTGACGAACGCGATCTTGCGCATCAGCGGCGGGCGTCTTTCGCGTCGATCGCGTGGGCGAGGCGCTCGACGCGCACCAGCATCTCGTCAAGCCGCTCCTCGATGCGTTCGATGGAGCGCGCGAGCGAGAGGGCGCTTGTCGCCAGGTGGTCGTAATCGTTCTTGCTCGGTATGCCCGCGGCGGACATGGCGAGCGACACGTTGCGGTCCCAGTGCCTCTTCGCGGTCGCGACGCGGTTGACCGCGCCGCCGAGCGTTTGGGCGACGCGCGGGTTGGTCAAAAGCTCGTGACGCAGTTCCGAAAGCCCGTTGTCGGAGAGTTCACGGATCGAAGCCGCGAGGGATTTGATGTCGATCATGAGCGGCATCGTCGGCAACTCCCCGATCGCCGTCAACCACTTGTCCGCGTGCCCGTGCCCGTGCCCAAAAAAAAGCTGTCAGCATTCAGCGATCAGCAATCAGCGTCGATTTCTTTCGTACCCGCTCCCTCACGGTCGCGGTTCCAAATCCTTAAGAGATCCTCCGTGTCCTCCGTACCTTCTCTGCGCCCTCGGTGTACCGCCGAATTGCGGTTCCGCGATTCATTCCGCACTCCGCACTCCGCACTCCGCACTCCGCACTCGGTATTCCTCATTGACACGGCCCCGCCTTGGCGCGACGCTTTGCCCATGCCCGCTCCCATTATTTTCCCCGGCCGCGTCGATCACGACAGCCTGGAAAACTTCGATCTCGATTTTGTGCGCCGCCTTATGCCGATCGTCCGGCCGGGCAAGTGGTATTTTCGCTCGCGGGTTTACGGTGTCGAGAAGATCCCGGAAGGCCGCGCGATCATCGTCGGCAACCACAACTCCGGCATCACGTTTTTCGACCCGTTCCTCATCGTCGAGCACTGGTACGGCCGGCCTGGAAACGTGGAGCCGATCTGGTTCATGGCGCACGAGGCGGTGCTGAAGCTGCCGGTGCTCGGCGCGTTGCTGCCGCGCCTGGGGGCGATTCGCGCAAGCCCCGAAAACGCGCACAAGATTCTCGCGCGCGGCGGCAAGTTCGGCGTTTATCCGGGAGGCGACTACGACGCGTTCAAGCCGTATCGCGACCGCCACCGGATCGACTTCGCGGGACGCAAGGGATTCGCGCGCATCGCTGTGGAAACGAAAACGCCGATCGTGCCGCTCGCGCACGTGGGCGGCCACGAAACGTTTTTCGTGCTGACGCGCGGCGAGACGCTCGCGAAAATCCTGCGCCTCGACAAGACGCTGCGCTCGAAGGTGTTTCCGATCTCCATCGCCGCGCCGTGGGGCCTCATGATCGGCCCGATGTTCCATCTGCCGCTGCCGGCCAGGGTCGTCGCGCGTTTTGGCGACCCGATCGACACCGCGAAAATCATTCGCGGCGCCCGCTCGTTCGACGCGAAGGTCGACCGCGTTTACAACGCCGTCACCGAAACGCTGCAAGGGATGATCGACGAGATCGTCGCGGATCGGAAAAGGTAAAAATTAATTGTAGGCGTCAATTCGGTAGTCTTGATTGTCATCGTAAACGCACGACGGCGTCCAATTGTTCCAGCAATATTGGCGTTGTTCACCGTCGCCGTAATTCGATGGGTTATACGAATCGGGCTGGCCTCGTTGCGCGATAAGCATACCAATTGTCATGCCAAGCCAAATTTCGTCATCAGCTAAGCGCAGGCAGGTCATCTTGTCCCAATCTTTATTTTTGGCACATATACGCCCCGCTCGTGTTCTAGCAAATGCAGCTTGCGCTCTTTTTTCTGCCGCTACTTGCCGCCTTCTTTCAGCTTCTTCTTTTCTTTTAAATGCTTCCATTTTTCGTTTTGTTGCTTCCTCCTGTCTCCTCAAGATGATTTCAATATATTTATCCGAGTCTTTGTAACCTGGATAAAATAGCAGGAGTGATTTGTCGAAGGATTTTTGATTGAAAAGAAGAATCGCTTTTTGGTAATCATCTTCTTTCTGTCTCTCTTTTTGTTTGCCCTCTTCCTCGGTGTATTTTCGATAAATTTCATGCTGAACCCGCGTTGATTTACATCCAGAATCGCCGCGTTTGAATACATTGTTTGGCAAGCAATAGACGCCGATTAACTCAAAACGATATATTTTTTCTTTCGGTGTATCAATAAGCGTGCTAAACTGCCCGTCGCTGTTTACCGAAATCGGTTTATCGTCAATATATATCCTTGGATAAATTTCTGACCTCCAGTCAGACATCTCAATCTTTGGCGTCAACCGTCCCGATAAAATGGTCCGTTCGGAAAATGAGACAGTGTTTTTGGCTGGCGAAATAACTTCAATTTCTGGCACTGGTAATATTGCCACCTGAGCCTCGAAGTTTCTTTTTGCTTTTTTTTTCGAGTACGGTTCGCAGACGTAATCAATTAAAGCGGAGACGCCGCTTAATATCAAAACGATAATGAGCACGGATTTCTTCATTTTTTATGCCCCTTTGTCGCGACAAATTTATTGTTAATGCTTGGTAACTTATAGTCGCAAATCGCCCCGCCGCCCGGTGCAAGAACCTGTACGCGCACGCGCGCCTCGATCCCGTATTGCGGGCGCTCGATCCATGCGAGAGCGACCTGGCCGTCGTCGTTTGACGCGAGCGCCGGGCCGGCCTGGCGGAAGGTCTCCATTGCGAACGATCGCGTGTCGCCGCGCGGAGAGCCGTCCGTGGCGAATGCGCGCCAGCGCATCGACGTGCGCGCCGTTGCCGGGTCGGTCGCCTCCCAGGCGACGACGAATCCGTCACCCGCGGACGCGATCGCCGGCGCGGCGTGCGTTCCGGGTTCGTCGCTGACTTCGATTGTTTCCGACTCGTCGCCTTGCGTGAGGCGAACCATCACACCGCGTTCGTCCGCAAAGACGCGCGCGCCGCGCCCGCCGGGAAGCTCGACGATCGCCGCGCGCGCGGCCGGCGCATCGAGACCGTTTGGGGCATCTTCGGCGACGCCTGCATTCGGAAACCAGCGCGCCCACGCGGCGTCGGCGCCTTCGATCCATCCGACCACGAATCCGCCAAGCGGCGCGGGCGCGATCGCCGCGCGCGCGTCCGGCGAAAGGTGCGCGAGCAGCACGTCCGCCGGGCAGCCCGGCTCGGCGAACGATTCGCCGGCCTGCGCGGGACGGCGGCGGCGATTCGTCGCCTCCTTCGTCTTGCCCGCGAGCGCCTCCTCGAGATCGCCGCCTTCGCCCTCGTCCTCGGGCATGGCAATGTCCTTGCCCTTCGCGCGGTTTTTGTCGTGGACGTTGAGCTGCCCCTTGCCCTGGATATTCGGGATCGCGCCCGTGCCGTCGCCCTTGGCGGACTCGTCGCCGATCTTCGTGCCCTGCGCGACCTTTTCACTTTGATCCGTCTCGGCGGTGTTCTCGAAGTGCATGTCCGCCTGTCCGTCGCCGGAGGCGCGGATGCCCATGCCGCCGCCTCCGCCTCCGGACGGCGAGGACGATTCCGACTCGCCACCACCCGATCCGCCACCGTCCTTGACGGTGATCGATGCGTTGCCGCCGCCCTCGATATCGAGCGTGCGCCCCGCGCCGCCGGCTGAAGATGACGACGACGAGCCGGTTTTCGATCCGCCGCTCGCGCCGCCCGCGCCCGACCCGAACGCGCGGCCGACGACGAAATTCTTTACCTTCTCCGGGTCCATGCCGAGTTTCATCAGCACCTTTTCGGGGTCGCCCTTGGCCTTAAAGTCCTTGTATTTCTCCGGGTTCTTTTCCATATCGTCCATGACCTTGCCGACCAGTTCCTTCCAGTTTTCCTTGTCGATGCCCTTTTTCGCGGCGATCGCCTCCGGGTCGATCGCGCGCAAGATCATCGCGCCGACAACGGCAAGCGCGAGCAGCGACGCGCCGCCGATGGCCAGCTTCACCGGCGTGAGGTTGTAGAAAAACGTGTGCTTTATCTTCTCCGCCCGCGCGGATTGCTCGTGCTCGGTGAGCACGTCGAGGATCGCGTTGTGCTGCGCCTCGGCCGCCGATCCGGGTCTTTCGGCGGGCGCCGCGTCGAAAACGGGCGGCGCCGGCGCGGGCGGGGAGTCGATATCCGCAACGGCCGCGCTCGTGAAAAGCAGGTTGATATCGCCCGCGCGGATCGTCGCGCCGTCATTCACCGGCGCGGTCGACGGCACGTGCCGGCCGTTGACGTAGGTCGGCGCGTTGGCGTCGTGATTGCGAAGATACGCGCGCCCTTCGCCGCGCACGAAGATCGTCGCGTGTTCGGCCATAACGCCGCCGTCCGGGATGACGATGTCGCAGGACGCGGCCGATCCGATCGAAACGGACGGCTTTGTCAGCTCGAAGGCCTGCCCGGTCTTCGCGCCGTTTTGCACGACGAGCGTCGCCATGGCCTCTCCCGGCGCGGGGTGACTTCCGCGCGCGCGATTCCTTGTCGAGGAGACGAAAGTTTATCGCCGCCGGCGCGTTGGGCGCAACCGCGGCGCGCGTTGACCCGCCGCCGCGCGGTTTGCTAGCGTTGACGCACGCCCAACTTTCCGAACGTCGGTTCAAAACGCACCCGGCCCGCGTGTTTTTTCACGCGCGCGCCGGGCCGCAAGGAGGCCGCCATGTTGACTTCGCGCCGCGCGCTTTTTCTGTTTACCGCCATTTGTCTTATTGCCGCGCCCGCGCTCGCCGAGGACGCGAATGTCGCGGGCGAATACAAGGGCACCGTTTCGATGAACGTGAAGATCCCGATGATGGAGCAAGACGTCACGAAAAACGGCACGGCAACGGTGAAGGTCACCCCCGTTGAAGGCAACCGGTACAAGGTCGAGATCGTCACCGAGCTGTCCGACCTGCCCGGCACGAACGAAACGAGCGAATACCTGCTCGAAGGCTCCACGCTCAAGATGAACGCAACCTCCGAAATGGGCGGAATGAAGATGGTTTCGAACGGCCGTTTCACGGTGTCCGGCTCATCGATGTCCGGCGAGGTCAGCACCGTCGGCTCGGACGAGGACAGCGGCGAGATGCAGACGTCGTCGAAGGCGACGTTTCAGCTTGGCAAGACCTGACGGGGCCGTTCCGCGCGCGCGCGTTTCGTGATATTCAACGCGCACTCCGAGCGGGGCTACGGCCTTTGCGGCACTCCGTCACGATCGCGAATCCATGCCGAATACCACGCCACACGCCACGCCGCCGCTTACAATATCGCGCGCCGTGGCCGGAACGCTCTTCCTGATCCTTTCCGTCGCGCTTGTCGCGGCCGCGGCCGACCTGTTTGCCGCCGTATCCGAACACGGACGCAAGCTCGCGGGCGCGCGGGCGGCCGGCGGCATGACGGTCACCGGCACACTCGCGCTTGCGTTTGCGTTGCTTGTCGTCCTTGTCAGCGCGCTCCTACCGGCGAAGATCGCGCGCGCCGCCCTGTCGGCCCGGGCGGTCGGCGGCGCCATCGCCGCGGCGACGATGGCGGTCGTCATCATTTATCCCGGCGTGCCGCCGCATCGCCTGACCGAACAGCCGACCATCCTTATCGCGGCGTTTTTCGCCGGCGTGGCCGCGTTTGCAGCGGGGTCGCGTCTTGGTTCCGATTCCTGGCGAAGCGGCTGGCGCGGAATGGTCCGCGCGCTCGTCGCGGCGTTTCCCATCGCCGCGATCGGCGCCGCTGCCGTGATGTTCGATGTGAAGGTGACGCGCTCGCAACCGGGCGCAATCGCCGGGATCGCGGCTTTCGCAACCGTCTTCGCCGCGCTGACCGCGTTTTTTCTCCGGCGGTTCGGGCCGCGCGTCGCGCTCGTGCCGGTGGCCGTTATTGCGATCCTCACCGGCCTTGGCGGCGCGCGCGAATTGCATCGGGGGCGCGCGTCGCTTGTCATTCCCGCGCCGAAAAACGCGCCGCCCAAGGGCGTGCGCCACGTGG
>JAIOHV010000089.1 GCA_019912885.1 bacterium | reverse complement strand
GCGCAAGCGCGTCGCGCCGAAGCCCGACGAGCGCCACGTCGCGCTCGCGGCGCACGGGCTCGTGGATCGCCTCGACGCGCCAGGCGCGCTCGTGAAATTTTTCGGCGACCGCCGCGGCTACGCGTGGGTGTTCAACCGCCGCGATCGGTCGTCCGTCGGCGTCGGCGTTCCAATGATGCGGCGCGACGACTGGCGAAGATTGTGGAGCACGTTTTTTGCCGAGCAGGCGCCCGGCCGCGAGGCGCCGCCGGTCGTCTCGTGGCCGCTGCCGCTGGCCACGGACGAGAGCGCGTTCGCCGCGCCGATGGCGGGTGACGACTGGTGCCTGGTCGGCGACGCGGCGGGGCACGTCGATCCGCTAACCGGCGAGGGCATCTACTACGCGATGTGGGGCGGGCAGATCGCGGCGGCGTGCGTCGCTCGCGGAAAACCCGCGGAATACGATACGCAGTGGCGCGAGGCGTTTCTTTCGACCTTCCTACGCCACGCGGCGACGGCGCGGCACCTCGAACACCGCTGGCGCGTGGAGCTTCTTGTCGCCGGCGCGTCGCTGCCGTTCTTGAATCGCAAGATTTACGCGTCGATGACGAGCGGGTGATGAGGAAGCGGGAAGGCGAAAAAGTCTGGAAGTCTGAAAGGCTGGAAGGCTGGAAGGCTGGAAGGCTGGAAGGCTGGAAGGCTGGAAGACCCGAGCGCGTCTTCGTCATCCTGAGCGTAGCGAAGGATCTACTTTCGTGCCGGCACGATGCGAGATTCTTCGCTTCGCTCAGAATGACAACCATGCGCGGCGACAACAACGAGCGGCGACAACAACGAGCGGCGACAACAACGAGCGGCGACAACAACGCGGGACAACAACAACGGGCGGCGACGACAACGCGGGACGACCGATCGTGACAAGCAAGTCCCTTGTGCCCTTTGAGTCCTTTGTGCCTTCGTGTTGATCGGCGATTCCGCGATGACCTTCCAGCCTTCCAGCCTTCCAGCCTTTCAGACTTTCAGACTCTATTGCGATTCCCTCACACCTGCGGCGGTACGCCGCGCCGGGCGTCGCGCCGGAACAGGACCAGGTTGTTCATGAAGATGAGGCCGTTCGCGATCGCGTCGGGCATCAGCGTGCGCGCGCGGGGCAGCGGCGGCGGCGTGAAACGGCGAAGAATCGCCGGCACCGTCGTCACCTTGCGGCAAACGTCCCAATACAGATCGGTCAGCCGCTCCGGCGAAAGATGCTTCGGTCGATAGACGCACGTGTAGCTATCGTAGCGCGACCAGTCCTTTGTCATCAGGCGGCCTTCGTTCTCGTATTGTTCGAAAAGCGGCGTGCCCGGAAACGGCGTGAGGATGTAGAGCGAGATGATCTGAAGCTTCTCGCTTCGCATGAATTCGAGGTTCTCCGCGATGGTGCGTTCGGTCTCGGTGTCGAAACCGAGGATCATTCCCGCCAGCACGTTGACGCCCGCCTTGCGGTAGCGCAACAGCAGTTCCCGATAACGCAGCGGCTTGTTGAAGCTCTTGTTCGCCGTGGCGAGGTTTTCCGCGTTCACGTTTTCGATGCCGGAAACGACCATCTGAAATCCGCTACGCGCCGCGAGCTTGAGGAGCATTTCGTCCTCCGCAAAACGCAACGTCATCTGCGCGGACCAGGAAATATCAAGCGGGATCAGCGCCTCGAACAATTCGGTCGCGTACGCCTTGTCCGGCGTGAGGTTGTCGTCGACGAAAAAGATGTAGCGCGTGTGTTTGCGGATTTGCCGGATGTCCTCAATGACCTCCTCCACCGGGCGGTGGCGGTATTTCGCCCCGTAGATCGTCGTGACGGTGCAGTAGTTGCAGCGGTAGGGGCAGCCGCGCGTCGTCTGCACGGGCCAGAGCAGCGTGAAATATTTGTTGTTGCGGATCAGGTCGAAACGCGGTTTCGCCAGATGCTCCATCGCGGGCAGGTTGCCCGCCTCGTAGCGCCGCGCGAGCGATCCGCCTTCCGCGTCCGCGAGGATCCGCGGCCAGATCGCCTCCACCTCGCCGATGGCCACGGAATCCGTATATTGCTCGCCTTCCTCCGGCAGCAGATCGACGTGCGATCCGCCGATCACGACCGGAACGCCGCGCTCACGAAATTTTTCGGCGATCCGGTAGGCGCGCGGCGCGCGCTGCGTCATTGCGGTAAGCGCCACGAGATCCGCGGGCTCGTCGCCGGTCACCGGATCGAGCGCGTCGATCTTGATCGACGTCTCCCAGTCGGAAGGCGTCATACCCGCCAGATATGGCAACGTCAGCGTGCGCATGCCTTCGCGCCTGATGCGCACCGGCTCGCCGTTTGGTGCAAGACGCGAGGGCTCGATAAAAAGAAGTTTTTTGCGCGTGCTCACGGAGCGGATGGTATCACAAATTCGGTCCCGTCTGAGCCGTGGGGAACGCAAACGATGCGCGCGCAAAGCGAATGCGAAACGCGCGGTTGGCGTCGCCCCGGTATCGCCCATTCCCCATCCATTCCGGTGATGCGTCTCCGACCGCGCATTCCGGCGCCACTTCGCGGCGCCTGCATTTGCGGCCCTGACATCGCCAGGCGCGCGGCCGGCTCCGCCACCGCTCTCGCCGGGATGGAATATGGTATGATCGTCGTCGAACCAGGGAGCCGCCAAAATGAGCAAACGGGTCGCCGTCATCGTTGTCGCGATGTTGCTTGCGCCGGCGCTCGCGTCCGCGCTCGACGTCAACGGCCATCTCATGACCTACGGCAACCAGCGCGTCCTGCACGTGTGGGGCACGCCGTACGAGCGCGGATACGCGCAGGGCTATCACCTGGCCGGCGACATCATGGACAACCTGGAGATTTACGCATTTCCACCCGAGGGCGCCGGGCCGCTCATTTACGAGATGGCACGCGCGTGGGTTCGCAATCACTTCGGTATCGCCGATGCGTTTCTCGACGAGGCGATCGGCATGAAGGACGGCATGCTCGCCGCGGGAATGCCCGCGTACGTCCCGATCATCAAGCGCGACTTCGACGAGTACGACATCGTGACGCTCGTCGGCATCTCGGAAATCGCGGGCTTGCTTTGCAGCACGCTCGCGGGATGGGGCGATGCGACGTCGAGCGATCCCGACTATCCCGGCGCGCTTATCGTCGGCCACAACACGGACTACGTGATGGAGCCCGAGGGTGCGTTCACCGCGGGAATCAACGCGCTCATCATCGCGCACACGCCGGACGACCCGGACCAGCAGCGCTACGCGGGCATCGCATACCCCGGCTTCATCGGCCTTGTCGCGGGCATGAACGAGTCGGGCATCGGCGCGATGGTCAACCGCGGCGCGATCGTCATGGATCCGGACACCGTGCAGTGGGATCCGGAGATCCTGTTTGGCGTGTGGGAGACGCGCATGGCCATCGCCGCGCGCGATGAAAACGGCGACGGCAAAAACACCGTGCAGGACGCGATCGATCACCTGGAAGCCGAGCCGCTGTTTTCCGCCTCGATCTGGCAGTTCTTCGGCCCGTCGGACCGCTCCGATCCGCCGATGGTCAGCTATCACGCGAACCACTTCCAGCGCGCGATCCGCGTGCCGGCGGACGATGTCAACTTCGCGCCCGACGCGATGGTGGAGTTTAACTGGGAGACCGCGCTCGTGCCGCAGCGCTCGCCCGTGGAGCAGCTTCGCTACATCTCCGCGCTCTCGCTCTACAATCTCTACTACAGTCGAAAGGTCACGCAGGACAATCTGTGGGACTTCCTTCTCATCGAAAGCGGCGAGGAGCCGAACTCCGTCACGCTGCACTCAATGATCTTCGTGCCCGACGCCATGCGCGTCGGCGTGTCGTACTGGCACGACTACGAAAACGAGCCGCTTGCGAATCACCAATGGTACGATTTCGACGATCTTTTCGAAATGCCCGACCCGCCGCCGGACGACGACGACGACGCGGCCGATGATGATGCATCGGACGACGACGACGACGCGGCCGATGACGACGACGCGGATTTCGAGGACGATGACGATGCGGCGGATGACGACGACGACGCCACCCTGGACGATGACGATGCGTCCGACGATGACGCGATCCCCGCTTCGGATGATGATGACAATTCGGACAGCGGCTGCGGGTGTTGAACGTAGCGCCAAATGACGCGTGACGAAAAAGCAATCCACGGGCCGCGGCGCGCTTCGATTGCTCCCGGACGCGTGATATGGTTAGTTTTCTTACCAACACAGCGCTCGTTACGGTTATATCGCAAACTTTGCGTTGACCACGCGCCGCGCGACCTATAGACGCGTCAACATCGAAAAATAATTAAAAATCGCATTTGGACGAGTGTGCCGACTCAATCGTGGTCCGTGGGTGCGTGGACGTGCGCGGGGGCTGCGGCGAACAGGAGGGTAGCGATCCATGAGCCGAACCGCGTGCGTTGTTATGGCCATTTTTTGTGCGGTTGTGCTGTTTGCATCCTGCGTGGATGAGCCGCGTGATTCGCCCGCTCCGGAATCCGGGGCGCTCGAATCCGCCTCCTCTTGGACCGGCGACGGGGCCGGCGATATCGCCGCCCGGATCGACACGGAGCAATACCGCCTGAACGCCGAGGGTGATCGATTCGCGGGCTACAATCCGGCGCAGCGAATCGCGATCGAGATGGACGCGCTCGGCATTTCGGTGACGGCGAAGCGGCACCGCGCGGAGCACGCGTGGGCATGGACGACGGCGGGCGTCGGCCGCGAGGACGCCCTGGATGCCGTCGAACCGGTCGCGCCCATCGAGGGCGAATGCGACCTTCCGCCGCGGTTCGGCTTTGACGACGCCTGCCTTTCGCAAGTCGCGTACGAACGCGCGACGCACTCCGAGTGGTACGCCAACCGCGCGGGCGGCCTCGAGCAGGGCTTCGAGATCTTCGAGAACCCTGGCGGTGACGGATTCCTCGTCGTCGAAGGGCGCGTCGATTCGGGGCTTGCGGGACGCGTCAATGACGATGGCTCCGGGATTTTGTTCGCGGACCGCGCGGGCGACGTGCTGCGTTATTCGGGCCTCGCCGTGTGGGACGCGAACGGCGTCGAACTCGAAGCGTGGATGGAGTGGACCGCGCCCGACGCGATCCGGCTGATCGTCGACGACGCGAACGCGGCGTATCCCGTCGCGATCGATCCGGGGCTCGGCGCGGCACCGGCCTGGATGTACGAATCCGACCAGGCGAACGCGAACCTTGGCATTTCCGTGACCGGCGCGGGCGACGTCAATGCGGACGGCTACGACGATGTGGTTGTGGGCGCTTCGCGCTACACGGATACCGCGACCGAACAGGGGCGCGCGTATGTTTTTCTCGGTTCCGCAACGGGTGTATCAGGTTCGCCCGCCTACACGTTTGGAAACACAGAAAGCGAGTACAGTTGGTTTGGCGCTTCGGTGTCCGGCGCCGGCGACATGAACGGGGATGGTTACGACGACGTGATCGTCGGCGCCCCGCGTTGGTCGTCGTTTCGCGGAAAGGCGATCGTATTTACGGGCGGCGCCGCGGGCATGGCTTCGGGTTGGAGCTACGAATACACCACGACGCAGACCCAATTCGGCGCTTCGGTATCCGGCGCGGGCGACGTGAACGCCGACGGATACGACGACGTGGTTGTCGGCGCCCCGGCCTTCACCTCGCCCGAAGGGTCCGAAGGCGCGGTTTTTGTCTTTTTCGGGGCCAACGATCTTGGCACCGTGAATTCCTGGTCGTTTACCTACGCGAGCAACCAGGCCTACGCGTATTTCGGCACGTCGGTGTCGGGCGCGGGCGATATCAACGGCGACGGCTACGACGATGTGATCGCCGGCGCGCCCTATTTTACAAATGACCAGGCCGGCGAGGGACGGGCCTACGCCTTTCATGGAGCCGGCAACGGCGCTGCTCTCGCGTGGACGGCCGAGGGCGATCAAGCCCAATCCTCCTTCGGCATCGCCGTTTCCGGCGCCGGCGACGTGAACAACGACGGCTATGACGACGTGATCGTCGGCCAGTCCCGTTTCACGAATGGCACCAGCCAGGAGGGCCGCGCTCTGGTTTTCCACGGTTCGTCGGCGGGTCTGTCCTCGTCGCCCGACTGGACAAAAGAGAGCGACAGCGTCAACGCCCAAGCCCAATTCGGGGCAAGCGTTTCGGGCGCGGGGGATGTGAACGCCGACGGTTACGACGACGTCATCGTCGGAGCGTGGCTCTATAACAATGGCCACAGCGCCGAAGGCCGGGCCGACCTCTTTTCGGGATCGTCAACGGGCGCCGAGACGTCGCCGGCGTGGATGTTCGAAAGCGACAAGATCAACGCCCGTTTCGGGGCTTCCGTCGCCGACGCGGGCGACGTGAACGGCGATGGTTACGCGGACGTGATCGTCGGCGCGTATCAGTACGCAAACGGTCAGAGTTCGGAAGGGCGTGCCTTCGTATTTCAAGGATGCGTGGTTTGCCCGACGACAACCACAACGACCACCACTACCACAACGACAACCACGACCACGACGACAACCACAACGA
>JAIOHV010000088.1 GCA_019912885.1 bacterium | reverse complement strand
GCCGGCCGCGCGCCGGCCCTCGCGCAACGGCGACGCGGTGTTTTCCGCCGCCTGGGTGCTTCACCAGGGGCGCCCGGTTTTTCGGGGCTCGGCGGCGCGTCCGTAGCGCATCCTGTCCCTCCCCGCTACCCGCTCCCGTTTCCGATCGCGAATGGACATAATGGACATCATGGACATGATGGACATGGACCCCATGCATGCCGGCTGATCCCGTCTATATCGAACGGCCCGAAAGTTCCGGCGCACGCGCGCTGCACCTGGCGAATATCGTGTTCACGGCGATCGTCGGGCCGCTTGCCGGCGTCGTATTGATCGCGTTTGTCGCGTACCAGATCATTTCGGCGACGCTCCCGCAGCTCGATACGCTGTCGGATTACCGCCCCAATCTCGTCACGCGCGTGTTCGACGTGAAAGGCCGGTTGATGGGCGAATTCCGTTACGAAAACCAGCGGCGATTTCTTGTGCCCGTTTCCGAGGTTCCGCAAACGATGATCGACGCGTTCGTCGCCGTCGAGGACGAACACTTCTTCACGCACGAGGGGCTCGACTACGCGGGCATCGCGCGCGCGGCGTGGGAAAACCTGCGTCGCGGGCAGACGACGCAGGGCGCGAGCACCATCACCATGCAGGTGTGCCGATCGCTATTGCTCACGCGCGAGCGCACGTACACACGCAAGCTGAAGGAGGCGATCCTCGCCTGGCGGCTGGAGCGGCGCTTCACCAAGGAGGAGATTCTCTATCTCTATCTGAACGAGATCTATTTCGGCCACGGCGCGTACGGCGTCGCGGCCGCGGCGGATACGTATTTCGGCAAGGCGCCGGCCGACCTGACCCTCGGCGAGGCCGCGCTGATCGCGGGTTTACCGCAAGCGCCGAGCCGCTACGACCCGTTCCGCCGGATGGATTCGGCGCTCGCGCGGCGAAAGCACGTTCTTTCCCGCATGGCCGAAACCGGAAAGATCGACCGGGCGGCGGCCGAGGCCGCGGCCGCGGAAGATCTCGCGCTCGTGGACGACGCCGATCCGAACCGCGAGGTTGCGCCGTGGTTCACCGAGCATGTGCGCCGCTACGTGATGAAAAAATACGGCGCCGAGCCGGTGCTGAAAGACGGCTGGGACATCCACACCACGTGCGATCTGGACTTGCAGGACGCGGCCGTTGCGGCGCTGCGGGCGGGCCTGCACGAGATTTCGGATCGGCAGGGATACCGGCCGGAAAAGCGCGTGGCGAAAAGCGACTTTGAAGCCTTCGACGCTGCGCTGGCGCGCGGGCGCGGCGACAGACCGATCGCCGACGGGCGACGCTTTCGCGCGCTCGTGGTTTCGTCCGGCGATAGCGCGGCCGATGTCCGGATCGGCGGCGACACGCTGACCGTGCAAAAGACGGGCATCGCGTGGATCAAGACCGTCGCGCGCAGGAACGAGGCGATCCGCAAGGGGCCGTTCGCGAACGTGGCGCACGTTCTGCGCGAGGGCGACGTGACGTACGTGCGCGTCACGGATGCCGCGCATCGCGTGGGTGAGGTGGATCGCGCGCCCGCGGCGCAGGCGGCGCTCGTCGCGATGGACCCGGCGACGCGCGAGGTGGCGGCGCTCGTGGGCGGGTATTCGTTTGACGACTCGGAGTTCAACCGGGCGCTCCAGGCGCACCGGCAGCCGGGTTCGAGCTTCAAGCCGATCGTGTACGCGGCGGCGCTCGACGCGGGCATGACGCCGGCGACGCGCATCATGGACACCGCGCTCGTGTTCGCGGACGGCTGGCGGCCGCGCAACTACAGCGGCAGCTTCTCGGGCGAACTGACGCTGCGCGAGGCGCTGACCAAGTCGATCAACACGGTCACGGTGCGCACGGCGCAGGCGATCGGGCCAGGCTACATCGAGCGCTACGCGCGGCGACTCGGGCTTGCCAGCCTGGCGGGCTCGGACCTTTCGATGGCGCTTGGCAGCTACGAGGTGATCCCGATCGAACTCATCAACGCCTACGCGGTGTTCGCATCGGGCGGGCTTTATTCCGAGCCGATTTTCGTGCGGCGCATCGTCGGCCGCGACGGGGAGCCGATCGAGGAAAACGTGCTCGGCGACGCGGTCCGGGACGCTGAGCCGCTCGCGAACGTGCCCGACGTGCGCGTGGCCGATCTGGCCGAGCCGGAGGAACTCGCCGAGGGCGCGCCGGCTTTGGCGTACGCGGGCGACAACCCGGCGCAAAAGGCGTTTCTGGATGACTTCGGCATCGACATTCGCATCAAGGGCCTGGTCGAGAAGCCGCATCCGCGCCCGCCGGATCTGACCGACGTGCCGCTCCCGCGTTACGAGCGCGGCGACGACGGCCGCATCGTGGCGCGCCGCGTGATCGGCCGCGATACGGCGTTCCTGTTGACGAGCATGCTGAACTCCGCGGCCAGCCGCGGCACCGGCGCGCGCAGCAACGCGCTATCGCGCACGCTCGCCGGCAAGACGGGCACGACCAACAACAACGTGGACGCGTGGTTCATCGGCTTTTCGCCGCGTCACCTCGCGGGCGTGTGGGTGGGGCACGACGCGGGCGCCAAATCGCTCGGCCCCGGCGAAACGGGCAGCAAGGCGGCGCTGCCGATCTGGATCGCGTACATGAAAACGGCGCTCGCGGACGCGCCGAACGAGCCGTTCGCGGTGCCGGGCGGCGTGGTGTCGGCGCGCATCGACCCGGCGACGGGGCTTCTCGCCTGGGAAGGCCAGCCCGACGCGGTGACGGAATATTTCGCGGCCGACACCGTGCCCGAGCAGATGGCGCCTTCGCCGGATGAGCCGGACCCGGAAAAGTTTTTCGAGATGGACTTCTAGAATTGGGAATGGCGAATTGGGAATTGCGAATGCCATCGCAAGACGCCATCGCAACACGCGGTTTTCTGTCGAGCGGCGCCGCGATATAGCATTCCCAATTCGCAATTCCCAATTCGCAATTCGCAATTCGCGATTTTCATTCCCAATTGACGCGGTGTCAAAACAGCGGATTCGATTTCGGGAATATGTTGTTCACCTGCAACCAGTGCACCGGCTTTTCCTCGCGCGATTTGGCGAACTCGCGCGTCAGTCCAAGGCACAACAGCGTTTCGCCGCCGCGCAGCAATTCCTGGACCGCGTCGACGCGCTTGCGGTCGATGGTCGCCAGGTCGTCCTTGTAAAAACGAAGGTCCGTCACGCTGAGATTCAGCGGATTCCCGTTGGCATCCAGGTGCAACCGCAGCGAGGGCTGACCGCTGCGCTTTTCGATACGCAGCACGGGCGGCGACGCGGGCGCGTAGCAACCGAGCGAAAACGTTCCGCGTCCCGGCTCGACGACCGCGTTTCGCTCGACGATCGTCAGATATTTTCCGAACAGCACTTGCAGTCGGCGTTGCTTGATCGCATCGAGCCGTTCCCACAAGTCGTCCGGCGAAACCGTGCCGGCCAGATACGCCGCGCGCGGCTCAAACAGCCAGTCCTCGACGTGCGGCGGCGGTTCGTGGCGCGGCGTGGCATAGTTCAGCACGATCTTCGCCCCGAGCGAAAAGATCCCGCCGCGCGACAGCAACATCTCGGCCGGAAGATTGCGCCGCGCGACGCACGGGCGCACATGTTCGCCCGTCACCATGTCGATGCCCGCCGCGCAAAAAGTGTCGTGGTGCATGCGCGTGAGATGCGTGATGAGGATTTTCATCGGCGGCGCCCATAGCCTCGCGATGCGATCACAGATGAATCGCGCGAACGTTTTTCCAGTGTTTTGCCAGATATTCGCACACCAGCCGGCGATGGCAACGGTCCGGCTCGTATTCGCTGCATAGCAGCGCGGCGGGGACGCCAAACAGCGCGCGGTCGAGGTTTTTTTCAACCTTGCGCTCCGCGAGCAGGGCGTTGAAGCGCCGCTCGTATTCGGACCAATCGCCCTTTTTCTTCTTGAAATCGTCGAGGATGTCCTGCGTCGGTGACAGAAGCGGCTCGTGGACGTATTCGATATCGGAGACGCGGCGAAGAAAAAACGCGAGGTCGTCTTTCTTGGCGAACGCGGCGAGTTGCGACGTGTTGTTCAGGCGGATGTCCACCACGCGACGCACGCCGGCGCGCTCGAGCGTTACGAAGAAGTCCTCGGCGGTTCGCCGCGTGAAACCGATCGTATGGATGTCCACGTTTCGTCCTTCTCCTTCGCGCTTGGGGCGAACAGCGCGAGTTGGCTTTGGTCGCGGTCGATGTCGCGCGTCGAATCGAGGCGGCCGTCGCCCCGGATGTGCCGCGCGCACGCGCCTTCGCTTTCGAGCACGCGCGTCACGAGCAAATGGCGATGGCATATGGCGGGGTCTTCCTCGCTGCACATGAGGGCGACGCGCTTTTTCGCCGCGAGCGCGGCGACCCGCGACAGACCGTCGCGAAAATACGCGGCGCGCGCGACACGGCCGTACACGACCTGCCCGCGCTCGTTGTAATACTCGTCGTCCTCGGGCCGGCCACCGAGCGTGTCGCCGAAAAACTCGTACGCCACCTTGACGCGCGGCAACGAATGTTCGAGCGCGCGGCGGTCGAAGTGCGGGGAATACTTCGAATACGGCGCGCTGCGCACATCGGCGACGACATCGATGCGATGCCGGGCGAGCAGGTCCGCGAAGTGTTCGAAGGCGTGATTCGAATGGCCGATGGTGTAGATCTCAACGGTCATGAGGGGAGAATAAACGAAAAGGCTGGAAGTCTGAAAGACTGTTTTCGAATTGGGAATTGCGAATGGGGAATTGGGAATGCCATCGCAACGTCATCGCGTGGTTTACAAGCATACCCAATTCGAAAATTCCCAATTCCCAATTCGATTCATTCCGCGCTCCGCATTCCGCATTCCGCAATCCTGCCCAGAGTTTCCCACGTCACGTTGAGCCCGAAGCAAAAGCCGCCTCGCCGCTCGCCTCGGCGAACGGTGATGGCGATAAACCACGGGACAAACAGCGTCATCGCAAGGCTCGGCAGCGGGTCGCTCCAGCGGTGCACGTCGGGGATCGCGCGCGGGCGCGACGCGAAGACGCGCGCCAGGCGCGCGAAGAATCCGCGCCCGGGCCGCAGCATCAGCATCGCCCAGATGATCGCGACAAACAGCGTCTTCGTGCGCACGCCGGCGCGGGCATGCGGGATGTGCGCAAGGTCTTCGCCGTCGGCCGCAAGCGGCGAGAGCGAGACCGGCGCGGCGTCGATGGCGCGGGCGCCCGTGGCGATGCGTTCATAGAGCGCGACAAAATCGACGCCGGCGGCAAGGCCGGTTTGCAGCGCGGGCGTTGGTCGCGGGTTCGCGTCGATGATGAAACACGCGCCCGTCGCGCGATCGCGCAATACGTCGATCGACAAAAAACCCGTCCAGCGCAAATGCGCCGCGAGCGCCATGGCGGCCGCTTCCGCGTCCGGCGCGTCGGCCGACTCGCGTTCGAACGCGGTTCCGCCCTCGTCTGGCACCATGCGGACGGGTCGATACGTGACACGGCCCAGCGTCTCGCCCTCGTCGGCGATGAGCAGGATGTAGAGCGGATCGCCGTCGATGTGCTCCTGCACGATCGGCCGGCGCTCGCCGGAAAGCGCGAACGTGTTCACCAGCCTTCGATGCGCGAAAATAAGTTCGTCGCGGCCGCGTGCGACGGAAAGGCCGAGCGCGTTGTTGCCGTCGGGCAGTTTCACGACGGCGGGATAGCGGATCGATTCGGCGACGCGCGCAAGCCCCTCGTCGTCCGCGGGCTGATGCGTCGCGGGGGTGTGCAATCCCGCGGATTCAACGATGCGCGCGAGCCGCGCCTTGTGATGCACCGCGCGCATCGCGCCGATATCCATGACAGCGAGGCCCGCGTGCGTGGAAAGCTCGTCGCGCATCGCGGACAACGCGAAAACGTCCTCGAAGGTGGGGACAAGCAGATCGTATCCGCCGTTCGCGACCTCGCGACGCAGCCACGCGCAATACGCCTCGGGCGCGTCGCCGGGGGGCGGGCAGATTTTTCGCACCGCCGCGTGGCGCGACCAGAGCCCGGGCGCAAGGCGCGCCGAGTCCGCGGCGGTGACGGCGTACCCGCGGCCGGCCAGCGCGCGGATCATCGTAAGCGCGTGCGGGATGCGCGCGTTGGTGACGAGCGCGCGTCTCATACCATCGAGAAGTCGGTGAACAGCGGCCTCGCGCGCAGGGTCTCGCGCGTCGCCTCGAATCCCGACGTTCCCGGCAGAAGATAGAGCCGGCTGACGGACTGCGTTTTCGTGAGCGGCGCGGCGGCGTGGCGCAGCGGATCGTTGTCGGCGAACGCCGTCCAGAGCGTGAAGTGCCTGCCCGCGCGGCGCACCTGGTTGACGCACGCCTTCAGAAGCGGCGTCAAAAGCGACTCGCGCCCGGGCCGCGCGGCGAGGTGCTTGACGTACACGGCACGCATCGGCTCACCCAGGCGCGGCGGCGCGGGGATGGGCAGCGCCCTGGCGAGAACGCGAGCGCCGGCCGCGCCGGCGCGAAACGCAAAAGGCCAGGCGTAAGGCACGTAGCGGCGCACCGCTCCGTCGTCCCACAACCCGGCGAGCGCGACGATGCGGCCGGCCTCGCGCACAACGCGGATGTCCTCGCAGGCATATCCGATACTCGCCGCCATCATGCCGTCCCATGTCTGGGTATTCACGACCGGCGCGAGGTTGTAGCCCGCGTAGTGCCCGGCGAGCAGGTCGACGATCTCGTCGCGATCCGCCGCGCTCGCGCGCTCGACCGCGAGGCGCGGATCGCGATACGGGCGATAGAGCGACAGGTGCGTCAAGGCGAAATCGCCCGCGACAACGCCGCCCTCCCAGATATCCTTGGTTTCGCGGATCCCCGTTTCGGCCTTGACGTTGCCGCGCAGGATGTAGCCGATCGTCATGTCGAACACCGCGCCGGGAAACTTTTCCATCAGGTGCACCGCGAGCTTCGTGGCGATGCCGCGCCGCTGGAAATCCGGATGCACGCGCCCGTCCTCCGGGCGCGCGATCGTGACGGGGCGGCCGTTAAACAGGACGCGCTGCGTCGCGACCATCATCACCCCGACGATACCGCGGCCGGTTTCGTCGTCCACGGCGACGGCGGCGACCCAGCTTCCCGCGCGTTCGGCCTCCTCGCGCTGCCCGTCCGTCGGATCGGGCACGCCCTGCACGCCGAAGAGATTGTAGAAGCGGAGATAGTCCGGCGCGCGGTCGATGGCGACGGTGATCTCGCCTTTCATCGGGCACGCGAGCGAAAGGCGGCAGAGTTCGTCGTTGTCCGCGGGGTCGATGAGGCGGTAGAGCATGGCGGGCGACAGATTACAGGCGAAGGCGGGGAACGGGAAATATGGACTTGATGGACAGAATGGACATGATGGACACAATGAACGCAAGGAAACACCGGCATGGCGAATGACGATATTCCCGCGATGATCCGCGCGTACGCGCACGAGAGCGCCGGCGCGCTATCGGCGTATTTCGACGCGCATGCCAGGGACGTGGCGCGCGTGGCCGAGGCGATGGCCGATTCGCTGGCCGCCGGCGGGCGGGTGCTGTTTTTCGGCAACGGCGGCAGCGCGGCGGATGCGCAGCATCTGGCCGCGGAGCTGACGGGGCGCTATCTGCGTGATCGCGCGCCGCTTTCCGGCATCGCGCTTACGACCGACACCTCCGCGCTCACCGCGATCGGCAACGACTACGGATTCGACGAGGTGTTCGAGCGGCAGGTGCGCGCGCTGGGGCGCAAGGGCGACGTGGCGATCGGCATCTCCACGAGCGGCAACAGCCCGAACGTGCTCAAGGCTCTCGCGTCGGCGCGGGCGATCGGCATGATCACCGTCGGCCTCGCGGGGCGAGACGGCGGACAGATGAAGGACGCGTGCGATCACCTGCTTGTCGTGCCGCGCAAGGAGACGCCGATCATTCAGCAGGTTCACATCACCATCGGACACCTGCTTTGCCAGCTCGTCGAGGACGCGCTATTTCCGGCCCAATCGTGAGCGACAAGCGCTTCGATTTTTCGCGCATCACGCGCCAATCGCTCGACACGCGCGAATCGCTCGTGGATATCGCGCAGCGCGCGAAACCGCACGCCGCGGGCGGCACGTTCGCCGCGTTTCTCGACGGCCTGCCCGACCAGCTCGCGGCGCGCGACCTGCGCCGCGCGGTGGACGCCGTCGCCAAGGCTTTTCGCGACAAGCGTCCGGTGATTCTCGGGCTTGGCGCGCACCCCATCAAGGTGGGACTGGCGCCGGTCTTGATCGACCTGGTGCGCCGGGGGATCGTCACGGCGATCGCCGGCAACGGCGCGCTCGTCGTGCACGACTACGAATGCGCCGTCGCCGGCAAGACGAGCGAAGACGTCGCGGAGGCGCTCGACGCGGGCACATTCGGGGTGACGCTCGAAACCGGCCGCGATCTGGCGCGTTTTATCGCCGAGGGCGATGCTGCGGATCTTGGCCTGGCCGAATCGGTCGCGCGTGGACTGATCGATTTGGCTCCCGCGCATCTGGATCAGAGCCTGCTGGCGGCTTGCGTCGAGGCGGGGGCGACCGCGACGGTGCACGTGGCGATCGGAACCGACGTGACGCACCTGGCGCCCGAGCTGGATTTCGGCGCGCTCGGCCGCGCGGGCGGGCGCGATTTCGCGCGTTTCTGCGCCGTCGTGGAGGATCTCGAGGGCGGCGTCTACTGGAATCTCGGCTCCGCGGTGGTGATGCCGGAGGTATTCTTGAAGGCGGTGGCCGCCGCGCGCAACGTCGGCAAGGCGCTCGCGTCGATCACAACGATCAACATGGATTTTCTGCGTCACTACCGTCCGCTGACGAATGTGGTGGACCGGCCGACGCGCAAGGGCGGTTTCGGGTGCCACATCACGGGGCACCACGAAATCATGGTCCCCCTGTTTTCGGCGGCCCTTGTGGAAGCCATCGAAAATAGGGGATAACATAGCCGTTCGTCTTGGGATCAACAGCATTTTCATGATTCCCGGCCCCCGGGGGTTCGGGGCGAGATTCGATTTCCATGGCTAAACGCGTCCTCGTCGGCGAAGCGAATTACAACGAGTTCGAGGTCTTAAACGACCTTCTGACCGCCCGGGGCTACCAGGTGACGTGGCTTCGGAACGGCAAGGACGTGACGAGCCAGTTCGTCGACGTCAATCCGGACCTCATGATCCTGGACGCCCTGCTTCCGGGCATGACGGGCCTGAAGATCACGCAGCAGGTCAAGGCCACCGATGTCGGCAAGGATGTGAAAATCATCCTGATGTCGAGCGTCTACAAGCAGTTCAAGGAGCAGTACGAGTCGCGCGCGAAGCTCGGCGTGGACGCCTACACCGAAAAACCGGTGAACGTGGGCGAACTCGAGCGCCTGCTTCAGGAGTTGATGGGCGAGGAGCCGGGGTCCGCGGCGACCGTCCGCGGCAACGGCCAGGCCGGCGTGCGGGCCGTCATCGAGGAGACCGACGGCGAGGACGAGGCGATCGACGCGCGCAAGCTGGTGGGCGTCGAGGGTTCGCTCGCGGAGACGTCGTTTCCGAAGTTGCTTTTTTATTTGCACCGGTTTTCGCGCACGGGCGCGCTTCGCATCGACCGCGCGTCGGTGAGCAAGGTCATTTATTTCCAGTCCGGCCTGCCGGTGCTGGTGTCGAGCAACCAGAGCCACGAGAGCCTGGGGCGGTTTCTGGTGCAGAAGAAGGCGATCACGATCGAGCAATACAACGCATCGCTCGAACAAATCCTGAAGACGGGCCGCCAGCACGGCGAGGTTCTGCTCGAGATGCAGGCCATCACGCCTCACGACCTTTACCGCGGCCTGTACGACCACGTCGTCGAAAAAGTGTTGTCGGTGTTCGCGTGGGAAGACGGGCACTACCGCTTCCAGTCCGGGCGGCTCGAGATCAACCAGAACTTCACGATCAACATCGATCCCGTCCAGCTTGTCTACAAGGGCATCAAGCGGCATTTCCCCCTGACGCGCCTCGAGAGTTTTTTCAACGAATACAAGAACCGGCGGCTGGTGCGCGTGCCGGAGGCGTTCGTGCCGGATCGCGCGTTCGGTTTCGGCCCGCAGGAGTCGCGCTTTCTGACGCTCATCAACGACAGGCGCACCGTCGGGCAGATCGTCGCGCGCAGCAATCTTTCGCTGGCCGAGACGTTCCAGGCGCTTTATCTGCTGCTCGTGGTGGAGTCGATCCGTTTTCGCGGCTCGCCGTTCGCCTACGCGCCCAAGCCCGACGCCGCGCGCGACTTCGCCCGTTCCGCGGAGCGCCGCCGCAGCGCACGCTCCGTGGCGCCGGCGGTCAGCGACGACGAGCGCCTCGCGCGATTCCAGGCGGCGGTGGACCGCTCGTTCGACGGCCTCGGCGAGCTGAACCATTACGAGCTTCTCGGGGTGCCGCGCGACGCGGGCGTCGATCAGGTGAAGGCGGCGTATTTCATGCTTTCAACGCGCTTTCACGATCACAACATGGTCGGCCGCTCCGGCGCGCAGACTAGGCGGCGCGCGGACGCCATCTTCCAGGCGCTCACGAACGCGTACGTCACGCTCATCCAGCCGGACTCGCGGCGGGCGTACGACCACAGTCTGGCGACGGGGACCGCGCCGGAAACGCACGCGGAGGAATTGCCCGAGCTTCGCCACGATCCGCTCGATAGGGGCGACGGCGCCCGCATGTCCGCGTTTCATCCGTTGTTTCCCGAGGAGACCCAGGTCGCCGCCGGCCTTTTCGACGAATCCGGGTCGCTCGCCGAGCCCGCGCCGCTCGACGAGGCGGCGGCGGACGAAGCGGATGTCGGTAACGCGGGCGTGTTCGACGAACACCTCTCCGGCATCGAAGAGCTTTGGGGCGCGGGCGACGACAGGCTGCACGAATTGCCGAAGATATCGCCCACGCTCACCGGCGAGGGCGACACCGACGAAAGCCCCGGGCAGATCGCCGCGGGCATGGGTGAGATGCTCAAGGCCGAGCTGGCCTTTCAGCAGGGCGAGGACGCCCTGCGCGACCGCGACTACGAAGCCGCCGAGAACGCGTTCCGCGCCGCGCTCGAAATCGCGCCGAACGAGGCGGAGTACCACGCGTATCTCGGTTGGGCGATGTTCCGCCGCGATTCGAGGGACGGCGCGCGCGTGAGCGAGGCGGAAGAGTTCATCGACAAGAGCCTCAAGATCAACCCCACCCTCGACGCGGCCTGGTATTTCCTCGGCATGATCGCGGCCGATCGCGGCGAGCGCGACCGCGCTCGCGAGTTGCTGCACAAGGCGCTGCAGAACAATCCCGACAACGAGGACGCGTCGCGGGCGATCGCCGACATCGCGAAAGGCGGCTGATGCCCTCGGGACGCAAGTCGATCCTGGTGGTGGAACACGTCGAGAGCGAACGCCGGGAACTTGCGGACGCGCTCGCCGCGCTGGGCTACGAGGTCGAGGCGGCGGGCACGGATTCGGACGCACTGCGCGCTTTTGAAAACCTGCGGCACGACGTGGTCATCGTCGAGGTGCTTTTGCCCGGCGTCGGCGGCCTGGCCCTTGGCGGGCTCATCAAGGAACGCGCGCCGGATCAGGTGCGCGTGATCGTGACCTCGAAACTTCAGGCCAGCCGCAACGTTCGCGACGCGGCGATCCGCCGGCATGGCGCCGACGCGTTTTTTCAAAAGCCGTTCGAAATCGCCGATCTGGCCGCGACGGTGATTGACTTCATCGGCCCGGGCGAACGCCCTCCCGCGCCCGAGGAGGCGCCCGCGCCGGAGCCGCTCGAGCGCGGAGCGCTTTCGCCGCCGGTCTTTGCCGATCTGCTTGTCCGCCTTGCGCAAGGCGCGTTTTCGGGCGCGCTGCGCGTCGCCTCCCCGGAGGGCGCCAAGGAGCTGGTCTTCGACGAGGGCACGTGCGTCGCCGTGCGTTCAAATATCCGCGACGAGGCGCTCGGGCGCATTCTCGTCGCCGAGGGGACGCTCGATGAGGCGACCTATCGCGACATCGTCGAAGAATGCGCGCGCACCGGGCGAAAAGCGGGCGCGGTGCTCGTCGGGCGAGGCGTGATGACCGCCCAGGAGCTGACCGCGAGCCTCACCCGACAGACGCTCGTGAAGGCGGCGAACGTTTTTTCGTGGCGGGAGGGCGAGTGGCGCCTTGCACCCGCGAGCGAACGCCCGGCGCGAAACGCGAATTTCGAGGCGCGCGTCGAAGACATTCTTCGCCTCGGGCTCGATCGATTCGCTCCGGCCGACGCGGCGGACGCGCTTTCCGCGCGGCTGTCGTCGCTGACCGGCGGCGCGGCCCCGCTCGGAGCGGGGGCGCCGGCGGAATCCGTCGGGTTGCTGATCCGGGAAATCGACGACCTTGCGCCGCGTCTTGACGATCTGTCGTACTTCGAACTGCTCGGCCTGCCGGAATCGGCGACACGCGCGGACGTGGAGCGGGCCTTCGCGGAGCGCGACGCGCGTTTCGAGGCGGCGACACGCACGGCGATCCTGCCGGCGCCGGTGCGGCGGCGGGCTCGCGCGATTCGCGAGCGCCTGCGCGAGGCGATCGACATGCTGCGCGACGACGGCGCGCGCCGCGTGTACCTGAAACTTCTGGTGCGCCGCGGATCGCCCGTGCCGCCGGCGCCGGCACAAGGCGCGATGACGGCGGAGGCGTGGTTTCAGCGCGGGCTGCTGGCGTTTGGGCAGCAGAACTGGGCCCTGGCCGCGGACGCTTTCCGCCGGGCGGTGGACGACGACGCGGATACGGCCGAATATCATGCCCGTCTGGGGGAAGCCCTGTTTCGCCTTGCGACCGCGCCGGCGCCGGATCTGGCGGACGCCGAGCGGAATCTGGCGCGGGCGGCGCGGCTTTCGCCGAACAACGCCGAATACGCGTGCCGGCTGGGCGAGGTGCTGCGTCACGCGGGCAAGGACGCGGCGGCGGCGCGGGAGTTTCGGCGCGCTCTCGCGATCGAACCGTCGCATGACGGCGCGGCGCGGCAGTTGCGCGCGATGAAGGACGCCGCGGCGGCCGGCGAGGGCGGGCGATGAGCTTGGTTTTGGCGGGCGCGCCGTATCGCGGCGCCCTTGAGATTCAGATTTGCATTGACGTTTCGCGGCGATCGCGAATCGGGGGCCTCACTGATGGCGGATAAGACAAAGGACCTGGCCGTCTATGTGGCGGATCACGACGGCGGATACCTCGATCTCGTGCGCGTCCAGCTCGAAAACGCGGGGATGCGCGTCAAAACATTCGGGAAGCGGCGCGATCTGATGGAGCAGCTCGAGGCGGACCTCGCGTCGGGCTCCCTGCCGCGGGTGCTTCTGCTGTCCGCGCTTCTTCCGGACGGCAGCGGCCTTGAGCTCTCCAAGAAGCTGAAGGAGCATCGCAAACTGCGGGCGATCATCATTGCGATCGTCAGCGCGGTTCAACGCGGCCACCGGTTTTCGGTCGAGGCGCGCACGCGCTTTCTGGCGGACCACTATCTGGAGCAGCCTCTCGACTACAAGGCGATACCGGAGATCGTCTCGAAGATCGCCGAGGGCGCCTCGGCCGAATCGTTCGAGGAAGAGGCCAAAACGAAAATGGACGCGGGCGCTTCCGAGGCGAAAACCGAAACGCCCACCCGTGGGCGGCGCGCCGGCCGAAAAGACAAGACGCCGCCGAACGGTTCGGCCAAAAGAACGCCCGCCGCGGACGGCGCGATCGACGACAACATCCGCCGCGCCGCCGCGGACGCCGCGGCCCGCTACTCCGGAACCGGAGGCCGCGCGCAACCGACG
>JAIOHV010000087.1 GCA_019912885.1 bacterium | reverse complement strand
GATGATGTCCGGCGTGTCTTCGTACGAATACACAAAGGTGGCGTCCGCGCGCGGCACGCCCTTGAAGACGATGATCTTCTGCGTCGCGTCAAAGACATTGACCTCGCCGGTCGGATCGAACGGGGCGGTCGAGTCCTCGCGAAGGATGACGCGCTGCAGGCGGCCGGTGAAGCCGTCGTAGGTCATCGGCTGCTTGGACCGATAGACGTAATACCGCGACAGGTCGGGGATGTCGTTGTTCGGCGAGCCGCTCGATTCGCAGAACTGGCTTGGCGACGCGTCCCAATAAACGGTCATCGCCGGATCGACGGTGCCGTCCGAATCGTAAACGGAGGTGTCGTAGACAAGCACGTTCCACGGCGGGGAGAAGCGCCCCGGCGGCAGGGCCGTATCGTCGTAGCAGTTGTACGACTGCGCCTCGTTGTAGTTGTCGCAGGCGGAGACGTAGCGCAGGCCGGTGGAGAGGCACTCGTCGTTCGAGCGATAGGACTTCACCTCGTAGGTGTATTTGGCCATGTCTTCTTCGTCGAAGCCGCTGCCGCTCGGGCTTCCGCCGGCGCCGTAGCCGCCGTCGGACAGGCCGAACGAGCGCCCGTTGATCGGCGGCGCGACGGCGTTGCGGCCGGGCGAGCCGGGCTGGTCGCGCCAGACGTAGGTCGTGCCCCAGCGATAGAAGTCCTCGTTGACGCACTGCTTTTCCGCCTGGATGAGCGATCCGGCCGCGGTGGCGCAGGCCGAGTTCACGTCGGCGATATCGACGCGCGCGATTTCGTATCCATTAACCTCGGTCGTGATATTGGGATCGGAGCGATAGATCCAGTATTCGTCCACCTGGGCGTCGGTGGAGGCCGTCCACATGACGGTGATCGAGCCTTCGGTCATGCTCGCCGGCGAGGAAGGGATAAAGCAGGGCGTGTCCCACAGCGCGATTTCGGGCGGATTGGTCGGGAACGTGGTCGTCGGAGAGACCGTGTTCGAATCGGACGGGCCAGAGTGCGAATCGCCGCAGTCGACGGCCTGGATTCGATACTGGTGATCGGGAAAATCGTATCCGATGAGTTCGATCCGCTCCACGAGCGGGTCGGGATCCACGTCGCCGTAGATCGGCTCCTTGTAAACGTTGGCGTCCAGATAGGTGTAGGACGCGGAATTCGTGGCCGGCACGAACGCGTGAAAAACCCACTCGTGCGGGCTGGTGCTGCTTTCGATCTTCCGGAAGACCTCGTACCACATGACGTCGTTGTCGTTCAGGCCGTCGTCGGCGGAACGGTTCCACGAAACGGAGATGCCGTAGCCGCAATCCTGAATGGCGGCTGCCGCGTTGGTCGGCGGGCCCGGCGCACCGCCGCAGTCCTTGGAAGGCGGCGCGCCGAGGTTACGCGGCGCGACCGTGGTGGAGACCGCGTATTCGCGGAATTGCTCGCCGCGGTCGAGCGTGACGAGCGGCTCGCCGAACTGCGAGATGACGGTGACGTTGAGATCGACGCGCGTGATCGCGGAATCGAGCAGATTCGTGTCGAAACGCCCGTTGCGGTTCAGGTCTTCCGAGGCGTCGAGCTGGCCGTTGCCGTTGTCGTCGTTTTCGCGATTGCTCGGCTGCCCGCCGACGCGATTGAGATAAACGGCGCCGCCGGGGGTATTGCCGACATTGATCGTGCCGGTCGGCCCCTGATAACTCCAACTGAATTCGCCCTTGAAAAGCGCTTCGCGCTCGGCATTGCTCAGGGCGCCGTCGCCGCTGGTATCGCCCCAGAGGGTCGGCGGCGTGGACTCGTCGAAGTCGAAATCGCCCCAGAAGCTGAACAGCGGCGCGACGTGCGAGCCGTCGCGGTAGGGGATCGTGCCGTCGTCGTAGCGGACGCCGTAGCCGAGCACCGCCTTATCGTGATCGTTGACCTTCTTGTAAATGACGCGGTCGCTGGAATGCACCGAAAAATCGCGCGTGGTCGCGTCCGGCTGGCCTGTCCAGTAGCGGATCGTCTCGGCGTCGGATTCGTACGCGGAACCGGTGTAGGGAGAGTCCGCGCCGCCGTGCGGCATCGTCACGCCGTCGGCCAGTTCTCCGTAAGTGTCGTCGATGTTCGCGTTGAACACGACTTCCCACGGCGCGGCAAAGACCATGGCGGCCTGCCCGCGCTCGCGCACGACGTCGGCGCCGACAAGTTCGAGATCGTCGCGGATGAGCCGGATCGAGTTTCGGCCGGCCTGCTGCACCTCGACGCGTTGTTCCTCGCGGAGAACGGACGTGTTGTAGGCGTTGAACAGCGAAAGAATCGCGGCCAGCAGCACGAACGCGAGAACAACGCCGACGAGCAGCTCA
The DNA here is from genome assembly GCA_019912885.1 of bacterium. Classification (NCBI taxonomy): domain Bacteria; species bacterium. The sequence goes on along the minus strand of JAIOHV010000087.1, from coordinate 48,409 downwards.
ATGAGCGAGAAACCCGCGCGGCGAGCCCGCGCTTTTGGCGCGTGGGGGGCAAAGCCCGAAGAGAGCGTCATCACCAGGCCTCCAAGGTGACGTCCGAAGGCTCGATTTCCGCCCAGGAAACCGTCTCCCACGCGGCGTGGCCGTACGGCAGGCCACGGGACGCGTTCACGTAATACGGCGCCGGCGGGATCGTGTATTTCAGGTGCGGATCGTAGTTGATCACGAGCGGGTGCCCGAGGTTGCGGACCGTCGCCCGCGTGCCGTTGGTGCCGGACGAGGTCGCATGATCGAACGAAACGCGACCGGGGTACTGCTGAATGACCGCGCCCCAGATCGCGAGAATTCCCGAATCGTTGCCCGCGGCCGAATACGTGCCCGACGACGGGTCCAGGTACGGGGCTCCGCCGGGCAAGCCCGTGGTGGTGCGTGGCGTGGCGTAAAGGCCGGTCTGGAAATTCTGCAATGCGGAGGTCGTCGGCGCGGGGCAATCGGAGTTCGAGCCGCTGGTCGTGCACGTGCCGTGGCCGAAGCTCACCATCACCGCGTGAACTTCCTCGTTTCCGTCGTCGTACAGCATCTTCGGATGATCGAGATTTCCGGTCGGCACGAAACCGCCGAATCCGTCGGTCGAATCCGACCAGTCGTCGCGGAAGCTCATCGACCGGTTCGGCGTGGCGTAGGCCGACTCGCTCGGATAGCTGTTCGGGATGATGACGTTGCCCGTGGCGAAGAGCCCGAGCATGTCGATGGCGTTCGGGCTCGTCGCGTTTTTGATGTCGCGCGACGGGTGCTCTTCGTATTGGACTTCGTGCGAAAGCCAGATGTTGCCGGTCGCGACGATCGTCGTCTTGCCGTCATGAATGCCCTCCACGAGCACGTCGCCGTGCACGTAGATGATTCCGCTCGACGTGCCGGAGCACGTGCCGTTCCCGTCGGGCCAGGTGCCCCGCGAAACGCCGATACTCGGCGTGAAAAAGTAATACGAGGAATTCTGGATGTCGTATTGGTCGTAGGCGGGCTTTTTCGTCACGACGCCGCCGCCGCCCGGCTCGTTGCGCCGCAGCGAATAGCACTTGCCGCCGCCGTCCACGACTTCGCTGTCCCAGGACACGGCGGGCGTCCAGATCTCGCCCCCGGCGCTCGTGATCGCGGCGTGGCGCTCGCGCATGTTGTCGCCGTAAAACGCGGCGATCATCTGCGCCTGCGTCGGAGTCGTCCACGGCAGGCTGTACAGGTGGAACGTGCCCGGATCGGTCGAGTCGCTGTTGCCGTTGTTGACCTCGTTGTTGATTCGCGAGGTCACGCGGCTTTCCGCCTCGTACTGCCCGTTGTCGTCCGTGTCGAAATCGTTGCGGAAGACGATCTTCCAGATGCGGTTGCTGCGCTTGTTCAGGATGATGTCGGAATTGGCGCGGAACCAGGGCGTGTCGCCACTTTCGAGATAATCAATCGGGAACAGCCCGACTTCCTTCGAGTAGTTCCGGAAACCGAACTGCGAGCGCGGCAGCGCGTTCGCGGCCGGGTTCGAGCCGCCCTTGGTCTGAAAGTCTGAGTTCTGAAGCGACGAACTGCCGTAGTCGTAGCGGCGCAGGTTTCGCCACATAACCTGCCCGGCGAAGGTCGGACCGCCGCGCATATAGAGGATCGTGTTGTCGTCCGCGCCCGCCGCGGTTCGCACGTAAGTGTCGCCGATGACGCGGTCCTCGTTGTGGAAGACGGTCTGGCAGCCGTACCAGGAGTTCGAGGCGCCTCCGCAGCCCGCGGCGGACGCGCGTTGCGCCGGATTGTGCTCCTGCGAAAAGTACGCGAGATCCCAAATGCTGTAAGGGCGCGCCTGCGCGCGGAAGGCCTTGCGGAATCCGGTCGCGGCGTTGGATATCAGCACGTTGACATGGACCTCGCGGGACGGGCTCCGGTCGTAGGCGCCTTCGTAGTCCTTCGGATCGAGCCAGGCGCTAAGAACCAGCGTGTCCGGATGGAGATTCAACGGGCCGGCTGGGTTGAACATGTAGATATTGCGGACATTGTCGAGCACCTGCGCGGCATTGGTGCCGACGAATTGCGCGCCACCGTTGAACTGCCCGAACAGCCCCATCGGCAGGTAATGCAGATGCGAAAGCACGCGGTCGACGCCTTGCTTGCCGAACCCCTCGATGAGTTGTTCCTCGCCGAGGTTGTTGACGATGCGCTGCTCGCTCGTGCTCGTGATCATCGCCATGATGCCAAGAAGCGTCAGCATCAGCATGACCATCAACGCGGCGACGAGCGCATAACCGTGGCGCGGGCGTGCGGGCGTTCGTTTTCGTATCGTCCCCGTCATCGGGGCCTCCTTGTCGGCCGGCGCACCGCTCGGAGCGGCGCGGCGGCGCGGGCTTCAGAATCGGGCGACGTAGCCGTGCCGTTGAATCTCGTGCGTTCCGAAGATGTCCGACCACGAAACCTTGACGCGCACGACCTTGAAATCCTCGCCCCGGTACTGACCCGAGGAACAATCGCCCTGAAGAAGCGGCGAGTAGTTCCCCGTATTCAGATCGCCGTCATCCACGTTGCGACTGCCGCCGGACACCCCGAACAGCGTCGGCTGGCAGGTTTGCGTGTAGCCGTTGTGATACAGCTCGGAGGTCACGGTGTAGGGGATCTTGTCCGGCGGAACGCGTACGACCTTGGTGGTAAACAGCTCGGTGTTTCCCGTGTTGATTCCCGGGCGCGACACCGATTCCACGGTCGTCGTCTCGTAAACAGGCCAGGCGAACACGCGTTCCAGTTGCTGCTGGGCGAGGTAGTTGGCGGTGCCGTACGAGCGCGCCTGCGTGTTCGAACGCATGTTGAACTTCAGCATGGGAAGGATCGCGGTGAGCGTGAACGTGAGGATGAACATCGCCACCACGATTTCGACAAGCGAGAAACCGCGCGTCGCGCGGTATCCCATGGGCTCGGCGCGGCGCGGGGCGCGGCGCATCAGGATCGGACCGGCGCCGATCGGCGTCATCGCCAACCGCCCTCGGACGGGAAGTATTTCCACATCCGGATGCGTCCGGATTGCGCCGACCAGTCCACGGCGCGCTGCCGGTCGCCGCGCTGTCCGGTGCCGCTGTCGTCTCGCGAGGGAATCATGTAGACGACGCCTCCGCAATTGACGGTTCCGTCACGCTGAAAGTGAATGTTGCCCGTCGACGCGCACGGGCCTTGCAGCATGATCGCGCTCGCGATCGCCGGATGCCCCGGAACCTGCGGCGTGCCGGACTCGTAGCCGAACACCACGCCGTCCTGCAGCGAGTTGGTGCGCGAGCCGCCGTCGAAAACGCCGTTGGTGTCCGAATCCGTGCCGTAGCTGTAGCTGCGCCCCGCGAACGTGAACAGATTCGGCCGCCCGTCGCGAATCGCCGCCGCGCGCGCCAGACGCATATGACCGGCGAGGTCGCGCGCCGAGGCGTTGACGCGAATGATCAATCCGTAGTGCAGCATCGAAATGAACGCGATCGCGGTCAGGATCGAGATGATCGCGATCACGAGCATCAGTTCGATGAGGCTGAAGCCGCGGAAGAACCCCTTGTCTCCGGAATCTCCCCCATCGCCATCGCCGCCGCCTTCGGCGGTGATTTCCAATTCCTGCTGTTTCTCCGCAGTCATCCCAAACCTCCGGGTTTGAGAAAGGCAATATGCGTGCCCGCATGGTAGCCTTCTCGCGATTCTTTCGGATTTTAGCGCATTTTACGCGCGACACAAGGAAAGCGAACAAGCCGCGGCGTAAGCGAAATTCCTGACATTTTTTCATCGAACGCGCATTTTTTCGCGGAACGAAACCCGATCCGGGACTTGACCGGGGCCAATTCCACCCAACTTGATCCCCATTCGGATCGGAAGTAAAAGACGCGCGGCGAACCTTGGGCCTTGGCCTTCTCGCGACCAACCCGCCGCCCCGCATGTCCAATCGATCCGGAGATATCATGACCGAAAAACGCGCCCTCGATTCCTTCGGCGCACGCGACCGGCTTGCGACCGGCGCCGGCGACATCGAATACTTCCGCCTTTCGCGCCTTGAAGACGAAGGTCTCGGCAAGATTTCGCGCCTGCCGTTTTCGATCAAGGTTCTCCTTGAAACGATCGTGCGCGGCGAGGACGGACGCCTTGTCACGAAAGACAACGTCGCGTCGCTTGCGGGATACGACCCCAAAAACCCCGGCAGCTACGACGTTCCCTACATGCCCGCCCGCGTGCTGATGCAGGACTTCACCGGCGTGCCGGCCATCGTCGATCTGGCGGCGCTGCGATCGGCGATGAAGCGATTCGGCAAGAAGCCCTCCCGCATCAACCCGATCCTCCCGGTCGATCTGGTGGTCGATCACAGCGTGCAGGTGGACGTGGCCGATTCGCCCAAGGCTCTTCAGGTCAACGCGTCGCTCGAGTTTTCGCGCAACCGCGAGCGCTACGAGTTCCTGAAGTGGGGGCAGGAGGCGTTCGAGAACTTCCGCGTCGTGCCGCCGGCCAACGGCATCTGCCATCAGGTGAATCTCGAATATCTCGCGCGCGTCGTGCAGACGAAAACGGCGAACGGCGCGACCGTCGCATTTCCCGATTCGCTGGTCGGCACCGACTCGCACACGACGATGATCAACGGCCTGGGCGTGCTCGGCTGGGGCGTCGGCGGCATCGAGGCCGAGGCCGTCATGCTCGGCCAGCCGCTGTTCATGCTCCCGCCGCCGGTCGTGGGCTTCCGCCTTTCGGGCGAATTGCCCGCGGGCGCGACCGCGACCGACCTCGTTCTCACCGTCACCGAGATGCTGCGCAAGCGCGGGGTCGTCGACCAGTTCGTGGAGTTCTTCGGCGAGGGCCTTGCCCATCTCACCCTGCCCGATCGCGCGACGATCGCGAACATGTCGCCGGAGTTCGGCGCGCGCTGCGCGTTTTTCCCGGTTGACGAGGTGACGCTCGAATATCTGCGTTACACGAATCGCGGCGAGGTCATCGACCTGGCGCGCGACTACCTCAAGGCGCAGGGCCTCTTCCACACGAAGGACACGCCCGATCCGGAGTACAACGACGTCGTCGAACTCGACCTTTCGACCGTGACGCCGAGCGTCGCGGGCCCCAAGCGCCCGCAGGATCGCGTGGCGCTTTCCGACATGAAGACGCACTGGCGCGAGGTGCTGCACGCGCCGGTCGAAAAGCGCGGCTTCGGTCTCGATCAAGGCGAGGAGAAAGCGGCGGTGGAACTCGATCTCGACGGAACAAAAACCAAGCTGCGCACGGGCGACGTGGTCATCGCCGCGATCACGAGCTGCACCAATACGAGCAACCCGTACGTCATGATCGGCGCGGGCCTCGTGGCGAAAAACGCCGTCGAACGCGGCCTGTCGGTTCCGCCGTACGTCAAGACGAGCCTCGCGCCGGGATCGAAGGTCGTCACCGACTACCTGAATGACACGCACCTGACCGAATACCTCGACAAGCTCGGCTTCTACACCGTGGGCTACGGCTGCACGACGTGCATCGGCAATTCCGGGCCGCTCGACGCGCCGATCGCGAAGGCCATCGAGGAGGGCCGCCTTGTCGTCGGCAGCGTGCTTTCGGGCAACCGCAACTTCGAGGGCCGCGTGCATCAACTGACGCGCGCGAACTACCTCATGAGCCCGATGCTCGTCGTCGCGTACGCGATCGCGGGCAGGCTCGATATCGATCTGCAAAACGATCCGCTCGGCAAGGACCAGGATGGCAACGACGTGTTCCTGGCCGACATCTGGCCGACGGGCGACGCGATCCGCGAGGCGCTCGCCGCGGCGCGCGACCCGAACACCTACAAGCGCGAATACGGCAACGTCGAGGCCGGCAACGAGGACTGGAACCGGGTGGCGATCGGGGGCGGCGAGGTCTACGACTGGAAGGACGAAAGCACCTACATTCAGGAGCCGCCGTTTTTCGTCGATCTGCCCGAGACGCCGCCGCCCGCCTCCCCGATTGAAAACGCGCGCGTGCTGCTGCTTCTGGGCGACACGGTGACGACCGACCACATCAGCCCCGCCGGCGCGATCAAGAAAGACAGCCCCGCCGGGCGCTATCTCCTTGAGCATGGCGTCGACGAGAGCGACTTCAACTCCTACGGCAGCCGGCGCGGCAACGACCGCGTGATGGCGCGCGGCACATTCGCCAATATCCGCATCCGTAACCGCATCGGCCAGGGCAAGGAGGGCGGATACACGACGCACTTCCCCTCGGGCGAATTGATGAGCGTCTACGACGCGGCGATGCGCTACAAGGAAGATGGCGTACCGCTGGTGGTCATCGGCGGGCAGGACTACGGCATGGGCTCCTCGCGCGACTGGGCCGCCAAGGGCACGAACCTGCTGGGCGTGCGCGCGGTGATCGCGAAGTCCTACGAGACGATCCACCGGGCGAACCTGGTCGGCATGGGCGTCCTGCCGTTGCAGTTTGGCGACGGCGAGGACGCGGATACGCTTGGCCTGACCGGCGAGGAAACGTTCACGATCGACCTGCCGGACAGGCTTTCACCCAGGCAGGAAATCGAAGTGGCGGCGACGTCGAAGAACGGTTCAAAACGTACGTTCAAAACCGTCTCGCGCCTGAATTCGCCGATCGATGTCGAGTACTACCGCCACGGCGGCATTCTGAATCTGGTGCTTCGCGAATTTGTCGCCGGCGCGTCCGACTGACGCGCCGCGATTTTTCGTACGCGGCGGGGCGCCGCGCGATCCTTTCACAATCTCCATCCACACCGGGGTCGGTCATGGCAAACGATTTTCGGATCGAAAAGGACTCGCTCGGCGAGTTGAAGCTGCCCGCGACGGCGTATTACGGCATCAACGTCGCGCGCGCGCTCGAAAATTTCCCCATCAGCCGGCGGACGATCCATCCGCGCATCGTCGAGGCCTATGGCCGCATCAAGAAGGCGGCGGCGAAGGTGAACGCGGATGCCGGCCGTCTTTCCAAAACGCACGCCAACGCGATCCGCAAGGCGTGCGACGAGGTGCTCGCGGGCAAGCTGCGCGACCAGTTCGTGGTCGATATGTTTCAGGCGGGCGCGGGAACGAGCACGAACATGAACGCGAACGAGGTGCTCTGCAATCGCGCGCTCGAGATCCTCGGCAAGCCGAAAGGGAGCTACGACGTGATGACGCCGAACGATCACGTCAACATGGGTCAATCGACCAACGACACCTACCCGACCGCGATGCGCCTTGCGGCGCTGGACGCGCTCGCGGCGTTTTATCCCGAGGCCGACGCTCTTGCGAACGCTCTGTTCGCGCTCGGCAAGAAATTCGCGAACGTCATCAAAAGCGGGCGCACGCATTTGCAGGACGCCGTGCCGGTGACCCTCGGCGGCGAGTTCACGGCCTACGGCGAAGCGATCGTCGCCAGCGCGAAGCACGTGAAGCGCACCGCGGACGATCTGCTGGAATTGCCGATCGGCGGATCCGCGGCAGGCACCGGCATGAACACGCACCCCGCTTACGCGAGCGGCATGGTGAAGGAACTCGCCAAAGAGACGGGATTTAAGCTCCGCAAGGGGCGCGACTTGCAGCACATGATGCAGTCGCAGGCCGCCATCGGCCGCGCGTCGGGCTCGCTGCGCGACTTCGCGGTCGAGCTCGGCCGCATCGCGAACGATCTGCGCCTTCTTTCGTCCGGCCCGACGACGGGCTTCGCGGAAATCCGCCTGCCGAGCGTGCAGGCCGGAAGCTCCATCATGCCCGGCAAGATCAACCCGTCGATCCCGGAGATGGTGAACCAGGTGTGCTTCCACGCGATCGGCAACGATCTCACCGTGACGCAGGCCGTCGCGGCGGGGCAAATCGAACTCAACGTCATGATGCCGATCATGGCCGAGAACCTGCTCGAATCCATCGAAATCCTCACCGCCGCGTGCCGGCAGTTGCGCGTGAAGTGCGTCGAGGGCATCACGGCCGATGAGGAGCGCTGCCGCGATTACGCCTACCGCTCGATGGGCCTGGCGACCGCGCTCAATCCGTACATCGGCTACCTGGCCGCGGCCAAGACGGCCAAGACGGCATTCGCCGCGAAGAAGACGATCGTCGATGTCGTGCGCGAGGAGAAGCTGCTATCCGAAAAGGAGCTGACGCGCATCCTCGATCCCAGGCGCATGACGCGCCCGGATCCGGATCTGGCCAAACGCGCCAAGACGAAGTGACGCCGCCGATTTTCGCTGAGTCCACCCAACGGGGCGCGGGCAACCGCGCCTTGTTTTTTATTCAGTCCGTTGAGGCGTCCGTGTTTGTGCGCGCGCGGTACAGGTAGAGATCCGGCGCGAGCTGCGTGCCGGCCGCCTCGAACGCCTCGCGCTCGCGATGGCGCGGATACGGGAACGTCAGGAGATACAATGGACGCGGTTCATCAAAGCCGGCGACGAGATCGGCGACGAACCCGGCGTCCACCTGATCCAGGAAACGCACCTCGACGTTTTGGCCGAAGCCCCGCGTCTCGCGCAGGAAACGCATCACGAAATAGCTGTCGGCCTCGCAGTAAATGACGGCGCCGTCGGGAAGATGGTCGAACGCGCGGCGCGCGTAATCTTCAGCCGTCGTGTCGCCGCGCCGGTTGGGATTCAGCAGCAGGCGGTGATAATCGTGTTCGGCGATCCGCTTCCACGGCGCGAGGTCCGCGGCGCCGAGAATCACCGGCACCGCCTCGTACGTCACCGGAGGGATCGTCATCATGATGGCGGCCAGCAGCACGCCGGCCGTCTTGCGCGAGATATGCCCCGCCGCTTCGATGCGCAGCACGGCCACATCCACCCCGCGCGCCAGAAAGACCGTGAACGCGACATACGCGGGCAGGAAAAATACCCATTGATCCTCGACGGTGTAATTCAACCCGAAGGCCAGCGAGGTCGCCAGAAAGGTGGCGAACAGCCACGTCTCCGGCGTCCGGTTTCGCCACTCGTGCGCGATGCCGAGCACACCGAGCGGCAAGGCGATCCCGGCGAAGTTGTAGGGGAGGAACGTCAGAAAATAGATGGCGCTTCGGACAAGTGATTCGTAGGGCAATTTCAGGATCACGCCGCGCCACACGGGACTCGAGAAGAAGAACGACTGCGCAAGTTCGCCCGGCGCCGTACCCAGCCCCAGAAGCACGAACGCGGAGACGACGGTCGGCAGGAATCCGCATGCAAATCCGATCGCGCCGGCGAGCGCCGCGTTCGCGTTCAGTTCGCGGCGACGCATCCACAGGTAAACCACGAGTGCCGGCACCGTCAGCAGCATCAGCCGGTGATGGAATATGCCGAGGCTGACGAGGAACGCGGTGAGCGTCAGTTCCCGCGGGCGATCGCGATTCCACCGCATCACGCTCGCGAGCGCGGCGAAAAGCAGCGCGAGGTAGAGCGTGTATACTTCGGTGATGACCGCGAGATACCAGACCGTGTGCGCGGACATGAACGCGAAGCACGTCGCGAAGGAGGCCGCGCGCGAGGCGCCCAAAAAACGCAGCATGCGGTAAAGGACGAACACCGCGAACGCCCCGAAAAACGCGGTCATCGCATTGATCGCGACCGCCACGTGCCCCGGATCGACCGCGCGCGCGACGACGCCCGCCAGGCTGACGTACATGGGGTAGATGCGCGCGTCGAGCGTCCAGAACGTGCCGGTGAGCGCCTGCACCTGGAGCGCCGCGCTGTCCTGCCAGAACGTCCCGGGCGCCAGCGAATAGAGATAAAACGCCATCGCCGCCGCGAACGCGACGACGCTCGCGGGGTCGAAGTCCGCGGCGCGCTCGCGATGCTCTTCGATCGTCATGCTCACGGCGCGCCGCCTTCGGTCTTGCGTTGCCAGAGCCGCCACGCCCCGGTCTCGCGCACGGGTGTATAGCAACGCTCGACGTCGAACGAGGGCGGCGGCGCGCCGCGCGTCAAAAGCCAGGCGATGCCGTCGCGCTCGTACCGGTCGTCCAGGTTTTCGTCCTCCAGAAAATCGACATACGCGGGCGGCGTACCGGGCGCGCGGCGCGCGATCGCGCCGAAGCGGTAGTCCACGATGCGCGTCGCCGCGACGCCGTTTCGCCACGCGATGAAGTAGCTCGGGAAATGGTTGTAGACCGGGCGGCCGCGAAAGCGGTCGTCCGCGATGACGCCCGTCAGCATTTCGCCTTTTGCCGGCGCCGGGAAAAACGCGGCGTCAAATCCCGCGTTTTCGCGATCGAACGCGATGTGGTACTGCGCCCACAACGCGAGATGAACGGCGGTGAGAATGACGGCGCCGATTCTCGCCGGGCGCGGCATTTCACCACCGAAACGCGCGGCGGCAAAAATGAGCGCGCCAATCAAAAACCAGACCGAAAATCGCTGAAAGATCGCCCAGTGCCCGGGCATCCAGGCGGGCAGCAAAAAGAAACAACACGCGGCGAAGGCGAGGAGCGCATGCGAGGACCGGCCGTCATCCGCCTCGGGTTTCGTGACGCGCGTCCACACAGCGGGCAAAAAACACGCGAGCGCGAACACGGCGGCGATGGCGTATCCCCACGGCCGCGCGAACAGGCGGTAGTTGTCGAAAACAAGAAAGCCGGCGCGCTTCGGGATCGAAGCCCAATACGGCCCGGTGTAGTAAAACGCGGCGAATTCCCGCAAGCCCATTTCGCCATCCGGAGGCGGTTGTCGCAACATCCACGGCGCGAAAAACACGAGCGCGGGAACAAGGGCGAGCGCGGCGGGAACCCAGGCGCGCGGACGTTTCGGATCGCGCGCGAACGTGATCGCGGCGATCAGGCCGGCGGCGAACAAAAAAGCGATCGCGTGCGTGAAGAAAATGGGAACGGCAAGCGCCGACGCGCCGAGCCAGCGAAGCGCACCGGGGCGATCCTTGCCGGCAAGCGTAGTGAAAAGCAGCAACGTCAACGGCAGCGCGAGCGTGTACCCGACGAAGCCCCACGTCACGTTGAAGTTGTACAGCAGCAGAAACCCAAGCAACGAAAACCACGGATCGCCGCCCACGCGCCGAATCGCAAACAAGAGTGAAAAAGCAAACAATGCAACGTAAAGAAGATAGTAATAGGTCGTCGCCCGCGCGGGCGATTCGAATATCCGCCGCGATGCGAAGTACCAGTACGCGACGTTCGGCTTGCCCGCCAGATCGACGGTGAAGGCGTCGCCGAGCACGCCGTTCGCGTCGCCGTGGTGGCGCACGATCGAGGCGATCGCCATGTGATTTGGCAGATCGGTGTAAGGCAGAAGGCCGCGCGAGCCGATAAGCCACAGATGCGCGGCTAGGACGAGCGCGAACGCAATTCGGAACGTCGTTCGATCGGCGGCGCCGGAGCGGAAAGGCGGTTTGACCATGGCTTCGAATCTTTATAGCGTCTTGCGAAGTATCAATTAAACAATCGCTATCGGAACAAACGTGGCGAAACACGAGCGATTTCCCGCCGCCGCCCTTTTTGGCGCCACCGCCGTGGTGATTCTGGCCGGCCTCGCAAGCGCGGTCGTCGAGCACGTCTTCCACCACGATTACGTCTTCGGGCTCGTACCGCTATTCGATCTCAACGCCGAGGCGAACCTGCCGACGTGGTTCTCCTGCCTGCTTCTGGCCGCGTCCGCGACGCTCGCCGGCCTTGTCGCCGCGGATCGGTTCCGCGCGCACGAACCCCGGCGCGGCGCGTGGGTGCTGCTGGCCGGCGTGCTCGCGTTTTTTTCGCTGGACGAGATCGCGAGCATCCACGAATCGCTCGACGAGGGCATTCACGCGGTCGTCTCGACGGGCGGCGTGCTCTTCTATGCGTGGATCGTGCCGGGCGCGATCTTCGTCGCCGTCCTCGCGTTCATGCTTTCCGGGCTCGTGCGCGAGATGCCCGCCACGATACGCCGCCGCTTTCTGCTCGGTGCGGGGATGTACTTTGGCGGCGCGATCGGCGTGGAGATGATCGGGGGCTATTACGAATCCACGCACGGCACGCGCGACACGCTCAGCTATGCGCTCATCGCCGCCGTGGAGGAGAGCCTGGAGATGTTCGGCGCGGTCGTCGTGCTGCTTTCGCTGCTGGCGCTCGCGCGCGCGTATCCGCGCCCGCTCATCCGTTTTGGAGGTCCCGATGACGGCTGACCGCTCGCGCACGCTTCTCGTGGTCGCGCTCGCGCTGCTTGGCGTTTACACGCTCGGCCTTTTCGCACTCTCGTTCGTATGGCCCGTCGAAAAAATCCGCTATTTCTTCACCGATCTCGCGGGGCCGGTGGAGCTGTCGCACCTGACGTTTTACGGCATCAACACGAGCCTCGCGGTTTTTTTTCTTTGGGCGACCGCGCTTCTTTTCGCGGTGCGTCTGTTCATGCTCGGCACGCCGGACGAGCCGCCCGCGCGGAGGTGGTTTTTCCTCTCGCAGATTTTGCTGTTCGCATTTCTCGGCACGGATGACCGATTCCAGTTTCACGAAACGATCGAGGAGGTCTGGGGCATCCACGAAATCGTCACACTCGGCGTGCCCGCCCTTGCCGAACTCGCTCTGCTGGCCGGACCGGGACGCGAACAGATCATGCGCCGGCCTGTTCTGATTCCTCTTACGCTCGGCGGCGCGTTTTACGCGCTGATGATCGGCGTCGATCAGCTCATCGACTCCGAGGCCGCCTGGCGACTGGCTACCGAAGACCTGGCGAAAACCTGGTCCGCGTTTTTCCTTAGTGCGTTCGCGTGGAGCGTCTGCCGGCAAAGCCCGCGGCTTGCCGATCGCGCTTGACCGCTACTTCGTCTTCACCGCCGCCACATCCGCCAGACACGCGTCGTCGAAGGCCAGCGCGTCGCCGTCGCCGATAAGGTTGCCGGCGATGACGTCGATGACCGTGTCGTTCTCGTGCGCCCAATACATGACGCATTCGTCGTCGACGTCGTGGTGCGCATGCTCCGTGTCTTCGTGCGCGTTCACCATCGGCACGCCGTTGTTCACAAGGCCGATGACATGGCCGACCTCGTGCGTCCAGATGGTGAGCTCCGCGCGCCGGCACAGTTCTTCTTCGAGCGACGGAATCACCACCCCGCCGCCGCACACGTCGTCGATCGTGTCGCGGAAGATCGCGATGTGCGCGTGGCTCCACGCGAGACCCAGGATGCGCGCGGACCCGTCCGTCTCAAGCTCGCCGTCGACGAACATCGCGTGCATCGCGACCGTGCCGTCCGGAACGTCCAGGTTGAAATGCTCGTCCGCGAAGTCGTGAAGCGCGTCGCTCGTCCAGACGTGGTCCGCGCCCATCGGCGGCAATTCCTCGTCGAGCACAACCTCGATGCCGTCCGGCTTGTCGAGGATCGATGCGAATCGCGCGGCCAGATCGGCCGCGACGCCGTCGCGCGGCGCGAGGCCGGGAACGTAATCGACCTCGATCACAAGGCGCGTGAAGGTGTCGGAGCGGATGTAGCAAAGATAGCGGTCCTCAAGGCACCCGCCCCCGCCGCCGTCGGGATCATCGTCATCGTCAACGCACGAGACGCACTCGCCCGCGTCGTCATCGCCGTCGTCGTCGTCCCCGCCGTCGCCGTCGTCGTCGGAGGAGGAATCGTCGTCGTTGTCGTCATCGTCGCCGCACCCGCATCCCGAATGGACGGCGAAGGCGAAAAGAACGGCGAAAAGAAAAATCGATCGGAAAAACGTGTTGGTAAACATCGCGCGATTCTACGATACGACAACGAAAATTTCACCGCCCTTCGCTTTCGCTCAGGGTAAACGCGGGCGCAAAGGGCGTGAAGACTTCGAACCGGCATACCCGCTTCCTGAAGGTCGCGGTTCCAACCTGACGAGGGATGGGGACGGGGAATAAACCCGCGGTACGGTTCCACTCAATCCTCGATCCTCGATCCTCTATCCTCGATCCTCGGTCTTCGCTCCTCACTCCTTTGCGTTCTTTGCGTCCTGGCGGTGAAAAAACTCCCCAATGACCGCGCTCGCATCGAAATCATTCGTGTGCGGGCCAAGATCGAGAAACGGCACGCGCACGCCGCCGGGCCATGTGTGGCCGCCGCCCTCCACGCGGATGTGCGTGACGGGCGCGCGCTCGCAGGTCCACGCGAAACGCGTCGCGCGGAGGCCGTCTTGCGGGTCGGCGTTCGGCATCGGCGAGACGGCCGGTTCGGGCGCGCAATCGTTGATGGCGCGCCAGGTCTCGAGCGTTTCGGCGACCGACGAAAGCGCGCCGGCCTTGGGCGCCCGCGCGGAAACGCCGCCTTCATAGCGCGCGAACGCGTCGTCCGTGCCGTGGATGTGAAGGATTGGCGTCGCGCGATCCGGCGTGCATTCCGCGACGGCGAGCGGCCCTGAGACCGACGCCGCGCCGGCGAAAAGTTCCGGCGCCGCGCACGCCAGCCGATACGACATCATGCCGCCGTTCGAAAGCCCGGTAACGAACACGCGCGCCGGATCGTATTCCACGCGCGAAGCCAGATCGGCAAGGAGATCGCGCACGTAACCAACGTCATCGACATGATGTTCCACCGCATAACCGCAGCAGCCGCCCGCGTTCCAGGTGTGCAGGAGCGCGTTTTTGCCCGTGCCGTCGGGGTACACGGCGACAAAGCCCTCGCGGTCCGCCACGCGGTCAATGCCGTGCAGGCTTTTGGCCATGCGCGCATTGGCCGCCGCGCCGTGGAACATCAGCACGACCGGCGGGCGCGATGCGAGGATTTTCGGAACGTGAACGAAATATTGCCGCGCGAGGCCGTCGTGCGTCAGGCGGATGCGATGATCGCCCGGGCCAAGCGATCGGTCATCGGACGCGTCGAGCGGACCGACAAAGATGAACCACGCGAGCGCGAACGCGGGCACGGCGGCAAAAAGCGCCGCGGCCAGTGCCACCGCGCGAAAGCGCGAAATTATTGGGACCAATCGAGACATGCGCGCATCTATCATACACGAGAGATTTCACGGGGCGTTTGTCCGGGTGCGCGCGCGGTTACGCGATTTCCGTTTTTTTCTTGACTTCCGCCCCGCGCGGATCAGCCTGTTTCGCGCGAAAGTTGATTTCGATTTTTCATTGACGGAGGCATTCACCGCTTTTCGGGACTGAAGGAGGACAGACGCATGAGGATTCTGACGCACTGGATCATTCTGGCTTTGGTCATGATATTCGCGAGCGCGTCCGTCATCGCAGGCTGCAGTTGCGGCGACGATGACGATGACGACGACGATGATGATGACGACGATTCTGACGACGACGATTCGGACGACGACGACGCGGACGACGACGACGCGGACGACGACACCAGCGATGATGACACGGGCGACGATGATACGGACGACGACGATTCGGACGACGATACCGATGACGGCGGCGTCTGGGACCTGGAATTCACCGGTACCGCGTTCGACCCGCATGACGGCCAGATGCTTTACGTCGCGATTGTCGAAACTGACACGCTGAACGTGGCGGCCACGGACTCGGCGGTCGTGACCGGAGGTACCTTCAGTTTCCTCTTTGAAAACGCATTGAAGGACCAAGGCGATTATTACGTGGATTACTACGCCGACCAGAACGACAACGATCAGTGCGACGATTCGCCAACGGACCACGTGTGGCGGATCGATATCGTTGGCATCGTTGCCGACTGGTACGTCGACGCCGTGCACAATACGAACTTCGACGACGACGCTTGCGACTCGTTCGCGTCTTGAAGCGCTCGTATCGGATCAAACGCCGGCCGCGGGTCATCTCCCGCGGCCGTTGTTTTTCGAGCCTTCGCGCGATCGCCACTAAAAATCCGGAATATTTCACTGCATTCCAGTTAACAGAACGGGGTTTTCGCCTTGACTTCGATCGTGCGCCTTTTACGTTTGGCCAGGCGAATTTTTTTTGCCCTTGAAGCGGACGCGTTCGAAAGAAAAACTTGAAAGGAGATGACGATGAAGACAACGGCCCCCTGGCTCATTTTTGCCCTCGTTTTGATTTTGGCGAGCGCGTCGTTTATGGCGGTCGCCTGCGGCGACGACGACGACGACGATGACGACGACGACGGCGGCGATGACGACATGGATGACGACGCGGACGATGACGACGCGGACGATGACGACGCGGATGACGACGACGATATGGATGACGACGACGCGGACGACGACGACATGGACGACGACGACATGGACGACGACGACGACATGGACGACGATGACGACGCCGATGATGACGACGCGGACGACGATGACTTCGGCAACGACTGGGATCTGCAGTTCGACGCGGGCGCTTACGACCCGCATGACGGGCAGACCGTGTACGTGGCGATCGTGGAACAAGGATCGCTGACCGTGATCGCGGACGACTTTGCCGTCGTTACGGGCGGCGTATTCAGTTTCTTCTTCGAAAACGTGTTCGTCGACGGCGAGGACTACTATCTCGACTGGTACGTGGACGTAAACGACAACGACGCGTGCGACGCGCCGCCGACCGATCACGTCTGGAGCCAGTCGCTGAACGGCGTCAACGCCGATCAGGACATCGACGTCGTTCACGACACGAACTTCGAGCCCGACGCCTGCACGTCGTTCTGACGCGCCGGATCGATTGAGGAAACGCAACGGCCGCGGGGTTCCTCCCGCGGCCGTTTTCGCGCTTCCCGCTATCCGGTGTTTCGGCCTAATCTTGCGCGCATGGTTGCCTCGCTCGTCTTTCTTGCCAAGTGCGTCGTGCCGATATTCGTCATCATGGATCCGTTCGGAAACGTTCCGATCGTCCTTGGCCTCACGCCGCACATGTCGCCGGCCGAACGACGCGCCGTCCTGCGGCGGGCCTCGCTTACCGCATTCGCCATCCTTTTCGGATTCGCGATCGCGGGCCAGCTCATCCTTGCCGGATTCGGCGTGACGATCGGCGCGTTCCGCATCGCGGGCGGCGTGCTGCTGTTTCTTGTCAGCCTCTCCATGCTCTACGGCGAAAGCTCGCCGACCAAACGTTTCCATGCGCCCCAGGCGCCCGAAAGCGAGGACGTTTCCGTCACGCCGATCGGCACGCCGCTGTTGGCCGGCCCCGCGACGATCGTCTCCGTTATGAGCCTGATGGACGAGGCGCGCGGCCTCGGCGAGATCGCGCTTGTGCTCGCGGCCATTCCGATCGCCGTCGGCGCGTCGCATGCCCTGCTTGTCCTTGGCGACCGCATGCTCGCGAGGCTCGGCCGAAACGGCATGAAGGTGCTCGCCAGGCTCATGGGACTTGTCCTCGCGGTGCTGGCCGTGCAATTCATCATCAACGGCGCACGCGACGCGCTTCCGTTCATCCTTTCCCGTTCGTGATCGCGCGCGGCAAACAGGGAGCTTCATGAGCGCCCGAAAAAACACCGGCGACGCCCCCGCCGGCGCGGGCGAATCCGCCTTACCGCGCGGGTGGCCTTCACGCCGCGTCCGCCTCGTCGCGGGTTTTGTCCTCGTGGCGGCGTGCGTCGCGGCAACGCGCATTCCGGCCGTGCGCGAGATGCTGTCCTGGTCGTGGATCGCGGCGCGCATCGGTGAACTTAACGCCCTCTTTCACCGGCCCTACGGAGTGCCGCTGTTTGTCGTCATCTCGACGATATTGCCGCTGTTTCAGATACCCGGCCTCGTCATGGTGATCCTCGCGGCGATCGTCTTCGATCCGGTCGCGGCGTTCGCCTGGGGGTATCTCGGCGCGCTCCTGGGTTGCCTCGCGCCGTTTTACGTTTCGCGCTACTTCCTGCGCGACGCGCTGCGGGAGCGCCTGTCGAGCGGGCGCGTTTCGCGCGTGCTGGACGCCGTGCACGGCGACGCGATCACGAGCGTCATTGTTCTGCGCATCGTGTTTTTCATGTCGCCGCCATTATCCTGGGCCCTCGGCGTAACGCGCATCGGCGACCGCGACCACTTCATCGGCAACGCGCTTGGTCTTGTGCCGGTGGTGGCGGCGGTCCAGGTGACCGTTCGCGCGCTCAAGGACGTCAAGAGCGTCAGCGACATCTTCCAGCCGAGGATGATCGCGTTTCTCGTCGTGGCGGCGGTCGTCGTCATCGTCGTGGCGATCGCCAAGCGCCGCCTGTTTCCGCGCGCGGACTTGCGCGATGACACTCAGGAAGCGACGCGCGCCGTATGACGCCCGTCGCCCTTGCCGTCCTTGCCAGCGTGTTCTGGGGCGTCGGCACCGTGCTTCAGAAAAAGGGCATGGCCGCGCAATTTCCGCGCGTGACCCTGCGCGAGATGTTCGCGCGGCTCCCGGCCATCGTGCGCGTGCTGTTTACCAATCGCATCTGGCTGTTCGGCTTTTTCCTCATGATGAGCGGGTCGATCACGTTCACGACCGCGATCGGCCAGGGCGACCTCACGCTGGTGCAGCCGTGCGTCGCGCTGACGGGCGTCTTTGCCGCGTCGATCGGCATGACGCTGCTTGGCGAGCGCGTGCGCCCGATGGAACTGGCGGGGATCGGCCTCATCATCGCCGGTGTTGTGTTGGTTGCGTCGGCGAATCGCCCCCCGACCTCCGCCATGCCCACGCTTGTCGCGCTCGGCGGATTCATCGCGGTCGCCGGCGTCGTGATCTTCGCGGCGCTGCGCGCCGGGCGCGTGGCGATCTCCCGGGAGCTTTCGCTGTCGATCGCCGCGGGGCTTTCGTACGGCAGCTCGAACCTGATGGGCAAATTCATGACGCAGCGCGCGGTGGCGGAGGTCGGGCTGCCTTTCGCGATCAACCGCCCGGAAATCTGGGAATCGGCGATGACCGATTATCCGTTACTGCTGTGGGCGATCTTCAACGCGCTGGGGACGGTGTTTTTCCAGACCGCGTTCGCCAATGGCCGCGCCAGCGTCATCTCGCCCGTGGTGACGATCGTCAGCATCGTCACGCCGGTGCTCGGCGCGATGGCGATCCTCGGCGAGAGCATGGCGATCGCGCAGGTCGCCGGCATCGCGATCGTCGTCGCGGGCACGGCGATCCTGGCGTTCGCGGGCGGCGAAGAGGCAAAGATCACGGCGGCGGAATAGCGTTTATTTTCGGCGGTACACGGAGCGCAGGGAGGAGACACGGAGGACACGGAGGGATTTTTTTGGCACGCCACGGCGCGAACGATTATGAAGGGCGCGGGGAATGCCCCGCGCCCTTCGCGATTCTTGCGATCCTTCAGACTTCCGGCCTTTCAGCCTTCCCGACTTTTACCGGAAACACATCCAGTCAATGGCGCCCGCGGAGTCGTAGATGCGGTCGCCGACATCCGAAACCGTCACGAGCACGGTCACGGTCGTCTGATCCTCGGGCAGCATCACAGTCGCGGTCTTTCCGACGTTGTCGTCCTCGGGCTCGCCGCGTGGATTTTCGCCGGCATTCGCGTCCCACTTCAGGATGCCGTCGAACAGTTGCGGGCCGTTGGAGTGCGGATCGTCGCTTGTCGGATTGAAGGCCGCGTCCGCGGAGCCCGCGATGCCCGCGATGGTGGCCGCCGGCGAGTCGTCTCCGATCGCCAGCCAGTCGTCATCCGTCGCGATATTGTTGACCGTGCGGTTGACGAGGTAGTCCGGCGCGCCCTGCACGATCGCCGTGAAGATGTCGTTGTAGATGCTGCCGACCCACTCCTCGTACTCCTGGCTGACGAAGTTGTAGCTGATCTCGATCTCCGTCGCGCCGTCCGGCACGTCGAACGTGGCCGAAAGCGTGCAACTCGCGACATCGCTGCCGCCGGAGGAGACGTAGAGATACGCGCCTTCGCTGCCGTCCTCGAACAGCGTGCCGTATCCGTCCGATGACACGCCATAAAGGTTGCAGCCCGACGTGAAGGACCAGCCGGAAAGGCTGCCATCC
This sequence comes from bacterium, assembly GCA_019912885.1. Taxonomy (NCBI): domain Bacteria; species bacterium. Next base: position 28,692 of record JAIOHV010000087.1, on the reverse strand, counting down.
TCGAAGTTTACGCATGTGCCGTCGTCGTCATCGTCATCGGCGTCGTCGTCATCATCGTCGTCATCGTCATCCGCGGTATCGTCGTCCGCGGTATCGTCGTCGGACGTGTCATCATCGCCCGTGTCGTCGTCACTCGTGTCGTCGTCGCCGGTGTCGTCATCGCCCGTGTCATCGTCGCCGGTGTCGTCGTCGCCGGTGTCGTCGTCGCCGGTGTCATCGTCGGACGTGTCGTCATCCATGTCGTCGTCGTCCATGTCGTCGTCATCGTCGTCGACCGGTTCCGGCGGGCAGCAGACGCATTCGCCGCTATCCACCACGACGGTCTCGTCGTCGAACGTCTCGCTATCGGGCGTGCCGTCGGGGTCCTTTGGATTGGGCGTGGCGTTCGTGTCGCCGCACGGCGCGCCGCCGCTGCACGCGCAATCATCGCCGAAGACGGTGTACGCCTGCGGCTTACCCTCGAGCGTCGGCAGGGCCCAGGAGCCGTTCGAGGCGGTGTGCGTGAAGAAGGGGCTGCCGGTGATGATGGCGAGCAGGCCTTCGAGCGCGTCGCCGTCGCAATCGACCACGTCGCCGCGAATGAATCCGTTCTGTTCGTCGGCGTAATACGCGGCGTAGGTGCCCGCGCCGTCCGAGCCGACGGAATCGCCTAGCAGGTCATTGTTGTCCGAGTCGAGCCGCAGCTTTTCGTCCTTGACGATAAGGCGGTTCGCAAAACGCAGCCGCGTGCCGTAGCCGGGGATATCCGCGACCTTGGCCATCGCGATCATCTGGTCGATCTCCGAGAAATCGATGTACGGCGAGAGCAGCGACAGGTCGATCGCGAAGTCCTCGTCGATCAGCCCCGCCTGATCCTCGTCGAGCTTGATCGCGAACATGAAGTGCCAGCCATCGGGCGTCGCCGCGCCGACGTCGTCTTCGTCGAACGTGATCTCGAATCCGAGCGCCTCGGCGGCGTCCTCGGCGTCATCCTTGGTACAGGCCGCGCCGAGCACGACCGCGAACACGCCAATAAAGATCAAGATTCCCATGCGTCTCAACATGAAAAATACCTCCGTTAGTTCGGTCCGCCTCGGCCCAAATAGCCTGTTGCCGAAGCTATAAATGGACCTGATCCTCGAAATTCATAGACCCCTTCCACGCGGCGGTCAACGAAAAACGGATTGCGCTGCGTCAAATACGACGGATTGTAAAAAATTGCGGGAAAGCGAAGTGAAAAAAGAGAAGGCGACTTTCGCGGTGTGCCGCCAGGGGCGCAACGGCCGCCACGGAATTCGAAAATTCCGCGCATAAATCAGTCCGTGGGAGGGCGCGCGCGAAATAAAATTCGGTGCGGCGCGCCGGCGTCGAAAACGGTGTCGCGGCATGCCTTTTTCCTTGCCGCGCAAGCGCGCGGCGTGATAGCGTTCGCCATCAAGGATCAGCCGTTTATAAACGGCCCCTATTCGTTCCGGGTCGCGCCGCCCTCCCGCCGGGGCGCGGTCCGGGCTTGCCGATGCGGAGGAACCTCGCCGTTCGATGGGACAACCCAAATATTTCATCCTCGATACCAATGTCCTGCTCCACAACCCCAATGCGATTTTCCTTTTTGATGACAACCACGTCATCGTCCCGATCACCGTCATCGAGGAAATCGACCGGTTCAAAAAAGAGCTGAACGAGATCGGGCGCAACGCGCGCGCCGCATCGCGCGAGCTCGACGAACTTCGCGCGCAGGGCAAGCTGAACCAGGGCGTGACGCTGCCAAACGGCGGCACCTTGCGCATCGAGGTGCGTAACCAGCTCGACGACCACCTGGACCGCAAGCTCTTCGAGCCGACCAAGGACAACCGCATCCTCGCCGTCGCCGCGCGCATCCGGGCCGAGCACCCCGAGGCGCTCACCGTCCTGGTCACGAAGGACACCAACCTTCGCATCAAGGCCGACGCGATGGATATCGAGGCGCAGGACTTCGAAAACGCGAAGGTCAACATCGAGGAGCTTTACACCGGCTCGCGCGAGGTCACCGCGCCGCGCGAGGCGATCGACGATCTTTACGCCAAAGGCTTCCTGGCCCCGCCGGCGGCCGATCCGCCGCTGCATCTCAACGAGTTCGTCACGCTCGTGGACGAGGGCAACCCGAGCCACACCGCCCTGGCCCGCGTGGTCGACGCGGGCCGCGTCGAGCCGATCAAGAAGCTGCACGGGGCGATCTTCGGCATCATGCCGCGAAACCGCGAGCAGCGTTTCGCGCTCGACATCCTACTCGACGACCGCGTGCGTCTGGTGACGCTCGTCGGCAAGGCGGGGACCGGCAAGACGCTGCTGGCCCTTGCCGCCGCGCTGCAAAAGGTGACGGTGGAGGAGACCTATCAGCGCCTTCTCGTCTCGCGCCCGATTTATCCGATGGGCCGCGAGCTTGGCTTTCTGCCGGGCGACATCGAGGCGAAGCTGCGCCCGTGGATGCAGCCGATCTTCGACAACCTGGAGTTCCTGCTCGCCTCGCGCGAGGACAAGGCCGCGCAGTATTCGCGCCTGACCGAGTTGCAGGACCAGGGCCTTCTCGAAATGGAGGCGCTCACGTACATCCGCGGCCGATCGATCCCGCACCAGTTCCTGATCGTGGACGAGGCGCAAAACCTCACGCCGCACGAGATCAAGACGATCGTCACGCGTAGCGGCGAGGGCACGAAGATCGTCATCACCGGCGATCCTTACCAGATCGACAACCCGTACCTCGACGCCTCATCCAACGGCCTGACCTACGTCGTGGAACGCATGAAGGACCAGCCGCTCGCCGGCCACATGACGCTCGTGAAGGGCGAACGCTCCGACCTCGCGGAATTGGCGGCGAATCTGTTGTAGGAGCGCGAAATCGCCGCCCGCAATCATCGGCGCCGCAAGCGCCGGCGAGCGGTCTGTTACGTTCGAAGCGGGCGAGCCGCCCGCGGTCCCGGGGGCGAACGTAATGGCAGAGCTGGAACTCGGCGTTCCCCGGACTTGCTGAGCATGAGGTCGGCGGTCCCTGGGTCGAAGCGGGCGGGACGCCTGCGCTCCCAGGCGCTCGGCGGTCCCAAGATCGATGCAGGCGGGACGCCTGCGCTCCCGGCGTAACCGCAACATAAGCGGGCGAGCCGCCCGCGGTCCCAAGGGTTACAAGCCCAGCTTGCCCGGGTTCAGAAGGCGCTCGGGGTCCATCATCTTCTTGACGCGCGCGATGAGCGCGAGCATGCCGGGGTCCATCTTCGGGCGCAGGCGCTCCCACGCCCAGAGCGGCGTTTTGTACATGATGAATCCCTTGCTCACCGTCATGTCGAGCAGTTCCTCGTTGACCGCGCGCACGCGGGCGACATCCTGGGGGTCTTTCTTGTCGAACGTGGTGATGAAGCGCAGCACGACAAAATGCCCACTGCGCATCGGGCGCATAGTCCAGTAAATTAAATGATGGTCGACGTTAAACCCGGATTTGTACCCGATGCACACGCGAGTGCCCATATCTGCCTTATACCCCGCTCCACAGAAACGAATTGATCGTTCGGACTGGCAGGTACTCGCGCGCGAGCCGCGCCATATTTACGCATAATTTTTTCACAACCGTTGGCTATTTTGATCCATACACGGCCAACGGAAAAATCCCAGAAATGATACCATATCAACGCCCGACGCACATGATTATGGATACTCATAGATACATCTATCGGATTCGTCGCATTAAAAACGACGCCGCCAGCCCGCCAGCGCTCGATATCAATACGCTCGTAACAAGACGGATCCGACAAACAACGCTCTGACATATTTCCATCACTAGAATACAACGCCCATGCGTTAATACGCATTCTATGAGTTAGTGCTCTTGTCAATAAATTGGAGAATATTTGGGAGGCATTGCTAAAAATAGGACTGAGAAAAAATTCCGATACTTTCAAGCTTTCCGAACCAACGGAAAATAAAATAGCGGCAAAATACCTCGATGGACCGTGGCCGTGAAAGTATACATTGTTCAACAAACAACGAACTCCCAGTTGAATGTTGACTCCGGAAAGGATTGCGGCCCGGCCAAATGTATACATGAAGTCCGGATGAATATACCTATATTCTTTCTCCATATTAACACATGCCGACGCCGCCAATTGACAAGGTTCCACAAACCTTAGTTGATAATCCTCCGGAAGCTTTTTGTGGTCAGCTACATTCGATGTCAAATTCCTTAGTGCGCTTCGCAACTGGCACTCAGCAATAATATTTCTCGCCTTGGCGCAATCAAAATCAAAATCAGAAATCACTTTAAATGCGATATTTTTCGCCAACTCATATTTGTCGATTCCAATCACCTCATGCCGCTGTAGTTCCTCATCACTTATATTCATATAATAGGTCGCCTGTTGAAGCAACAAGAAACCGAGTTCGCGAAATTCACCGCTAGTCGGCGACTTATGCTCACCCTTACTCCGTATTACTTCTATCCTCTCGGAAACTGTTTTTAACGCTTGTGTTTTCTTACCCGTCCTCCATAACGCCTCGCATTTCATCGAAAGAAGTCGGCCTTGCGGATTACGTGAACGCAGTGCTATTGAACGCGCCGTCTCGTAATCCTTTGTATATATCGCCCAACGGACAATAATTCTCCGCAACGCGGCCGCTTTGTACGGACGCTTTTCGACAGCGATACATAATAGTAGACAAGCGATATTGACCAAAGAGGCTAAAAACCATTTCTTTTGATTTAACAAGCGCGATAGATATCTTTCAAGAAAGGAAAGTGCATTCGATGGTTTTTCTTTTAATATCGTACTCTCATCATTGTGTTTGATTTGATTGTACTGCGCCGAAAGTTCCTCAACGTCGATAATCGGGAAAACATTGGTCGAGATCTCTTGGAAAAATAGGTCAGTTTGGCGACCTCTCAACGCGGTAATTGTACGAACGAAGCCGATCGCCATCATTAAAACAGCGAATTCGGAAGGAACCATCATTAAATAAAGTGCAACTACGTTTAAAAAAGGAGAAACTAACGCTAATACAATCGCAAGCAAATAAAGCGATATTTCAACAACTAATTTGTCGCGTGGCGCCCATTTTATTAGTTTTGTCAAGTCGACGCCGCGCAGAAATACGATAACGCCGGTAATTATTCGAGATACATAAAATATTACGCACCCGATTAAATAGAAGTATGTAAGCCCAAATACGTTCAAAACTCCTAGCTTAAGGCGCGAAACATGAAAATGTTTCGCGCTGTTGAGAGTGTCAAAAGACGCAGGAGGATAAGTTAGCAAAATTGAGTTAAATATCGTATAAAAAAGAACCACGCCCAAAAAAATCATTCGCTCTGACTTGATATATTGCCAGACGAGATAAACCCCGCTGCCGCTCATCGAACGATATTTCGTCAAGTAATTCGATATTTGGTTCAACATTAAGCGAATTATCCAAATCGCCAATAAGACCGATCCGGCCACAAAAAGTTGTACGAGTAGATAACGTAGCAACACAAGCATTATGATAAACCTTGTCCAGGATTTGAGCTAACATTAGATATAAGGAACAGCTGCAAAATGAGTCCAAACCATGCAAACGTAGCCTCGAATGGCGTTTTTAGGATCAGCGACTCCTTGCAATATTTTACGAAATTTCCGTCTATAATGTAATCCCACATTCGCTCGCTGTAAACGGATATATCTTGAATGTTATATCGAGCCCGCGTTTTTCTAGCGCGTATATAGATACACGCCAATAACAGAGCTAAAAATAAAAGCGTAAACAATAAAAATGAACGAAAATCTAGTAAGACCGGATCATCATCAGAATCAGAAAACCAAGTTTTTCCAAAAAATGCGTCAAATTTAACAAACGACAGAGGAATATTATAATAATATTGCCGCCCGTAAAACGACCAAACCGAATTGGTAAGAAAAAAGGATAGGGTAAGCGCGATACTCCCAAGATAAAAACTACTCGACCTTCGCGAATAAGCCGGAAAATCTACCGCGTCGGATTCACGTCGAATTCGTTGCCGTCGTCGACGCAGGTTGCGGCGTTCGGGCAATTTTTGGCGTTTATTATCAAGATAACTGCGAGCCTTTTCGCAGTAGCTAGTATCGCATGCCGACTCTTCGACACGGACAGCAAGGATGAGGATAAGAATTGGCAGCGCGAAATTCATCGCTATATCTACCGCCAAATGCATAATATTCATCCTTCCTCTTTTTCTGGCGTTCGAATCTCGTACTGATCGGAGACGAATGCGCCCGCAGTTGCAATTTCCGAATGTCTTGCCTGCCTTTTATCGCAATTTTCGTTGCTCTGTCAACACTTTTGTTTTGCGTTGCAATTTTTCGGGTGCCGAAACGGTTACAACCCCAACTTGCCCGGGTTCAGCAGGCCCTCGGGGTCCATCATCTTCTTGACGCGCGCGATGAGCGTGAGCATGCCGGGGTCCATCTTCGGGCGCAGGCGCTCCCACGCCCAGGCGGGCGTTTTGTACATAATGAATCCCTTGCTCACCGTCATGTCGAGCAGTTCCTCGTTCACCGCGCGCACGCGGGCGACATCCTCCGGGTCTTTCTTGTCGAACGTGGTGATGAAACGCAGCACGACGAAATGCCCGCCGCGCATCGGGCGCGAGACGACAAGCGGCGCGAAGCCGTGCCGCGCCATGATCGCCATGCCCGTCTCGACGCCGTCTTCCATGCGCGAGAGCGGGCCGTACGTGCCGATCCACGACAGCCCGCCGCCGGGGTGCTGCGTCAGGAACGTCAACTCCGTGGGGAAATTCGCGAAGGCGACGAGGTTCGGGTTGACCTGCACCAGGTCCTCGATCGCGAGCGGCGCGTCGAACTTCGCGCCCGTTTTCGCCACGTCCTTCAGCACGCCGCCAAGGATCGCCTCCTTCGCGCGCATCTCGTCGTTTGTCTCCGCGGTGAGATCGACGTAGAGAAAAAACAACGGATCGCCCGGCGCGGGCGCGGGCGCGGGCTTACGCACGCCAAGCAGCATCTTGCCCGATGGCCAGGACAGCCCGCCGATGTCGTCGCAGATCTCCGCGCGGCACAGGCGGCGCATGGCGTCGTAGGTGCCGGGCACACCGTAGCTCATGATGAAAAGGCGCTTGTTGAGTTTGTGCAGCGGCCAGAGCTGAAACGCCATGCGCGTGGCGATGCCCGTCGTCCCCTGCCACGCAACGAATAGCCCCGTTACGTCGGGAAACGGCACGAGCCCGAACGGGATGTCGGAGAGCGCCCACGCGCCGGTCTTCACAAGGGAGCCGTCCGCGAGCACGACCTCCAGGCCCGCGATCCAGTCGGACATGTCGCCGTACTTGAGCGAGCGGTTCGTCAGCCCGCCGAGAAGCGCGTTCGCGAGGATCGACGTGTACGGCGGCGCGAGCGAATAGCCGAGCGTCAGCGGGATGTCGCGCTCGATGAGGTAATCTTTCAGGTTTTGCTGCGTCACGCCGGGTTCGATCACCGCGACCATGTCCGAGACGTTCACGTCAAGCACGCGGTTCATGCGCGACATGTCGAGCACGAGCCCGCCGGGCGCGGGGATCGTCAGGCCGCCGATGTTCGTGCCGGCGACGCGCGCGGTGATCGGCATGCGTTCGGCGGCGCAGCGCTTGACGATCTCCACGATCTGTTCCGGCATCGTCACGATCGCGACGAAGGCGGGATCGACCGGCGCGATCTCGGTCATGTCCTCGCGATAAGGGGCAAGATCCTCGGGGCGATCAAGGACGTTGGCGCTCCCCACGAGATCGACAAGAAAATCCTTCATGCGTCCTCCGGCGGAATCGTGACGGGTTATGCCGTGCGCGGCGCGCGGATGAGCGGAAGCATCCGGAGCAGGAACAAAAGATTGCCGCCGGGCCGTACACCCGGCAGCGCGCGGCGCACAAGGCCGTTTCCGGTCACCACCGCGAGCAGCCCCGGCATGTTGCCGGCGACGCGCGCGACGGATTCGCCGCGGTCGCCGTCGAAAATGGTGATGCGCCCATCCGCGAAACGCAGGGTGACGACCATCTCCCCGGCCTTCACCAGGACGTCGCCGGCAAGTTTGCGGGCGCGCTTGAATTTTCGGGCGTTGGCCATATTGGCGGCGAGCAGGTCGCGCATCAGAAGGCCAAGGAGGCTCATGTGTTCCGGGCGTTCGATGACGACACGCTCGGCAACCGTCGGCGCGGGATCGAGCATCGGGCGTTCCTTCCGCGGATGTGAGTCCACGATCACCCTAACCCCACAGGGGCGCCGGCGGGAAGTTGAGCCAGGTCAAGTGGCAGGCTTGAGGGCCGTATTTTTTTCTTGCAAACCGGCACGGCGAGGCGTACTCTGAAGCTGCAGGACCGACCCCGGAAACAACGGCAGTAGGCCCTGCATTTCTTTTGTCTTCGTTTCGGGCCGCCCCTTCCCGTATCGCGAACGAAAACACCTTCAAGTCACCGTTTTTGCATTGGAATCGCTCGTACAACGCGATTGGTGCGCGGCACATATTGTAATAGCTGAAACGTCCTGGTCGATTCGGCTTGGCCGTCCCGGCGAGCGGGAGTACGTTGAAACCACAGGACCGAAAAAGCTTGAAAAAGCCAAAGTAGGCCCTGTTTTCTTATGTCCGCGTCCTGCGGGCTCCTCGCGAATTTCCTGTGAAATTCAGCCGGTAACCTGCCACGAAATCGGCGCGGATCAGGCGACCGACGCCGCGCGGCGCCGCCGCGTATGCGGCGTGGCGGAAAGCCAGTCGTGGATTTCCTCGCTCACGCGGGCGTGCGCGTCCTCCGGAACGAAGTGGCCGGCGTTTTTCAGATGCACCGTGCGGTGATCGGGGAAGATCCGCTCGAAGCGTTCGCACTCCTTGCGACGGAACGCCGGGTCGCGATCGCCCCAACAGATGAGCGCCGGCCGGCCGGCGATCGTTTCGAGCCGGTCACGCAGCCCGGACAGCCAGCCACGGCTCGCGAGGATTTCGCTCGTGACGAGCCGCCGGATGGGGCGGTAGTGCCCGTTCCGGAATACGCCGCCATACGCCGCGAGCGTTTCCCTGGAAAGCCGCCGCGTCTTCACGCCGGATTGCACGAACCAGCCGACGAGATATTTCGAACGCGGCAAAAGCCGCGTGGCGAACGCGCCGCCGACAAGGCGCGAGAGCGTCTCGAAATGCGGATCGCCGTTCAGCGGCCAGGCGAACGTGTTCATGATGACGATGCGCGAAAAGCGCTCCGGCATTCGCGTCGCGACCGACAGGCCGATCGGTCCGCCGAAGTCGTGCACTACAAGCGTGATCCCGCGCAGGTCGAGTGCCTTCACGAAGTCCGTGATGGAGCGCTCAAAATCCGCGAACGTGAAACGGCATCCGTCCGGAGCCTCGGATAGCCCGAATCCCGGCAGATCCGGAGCGATGCACCGGTAGTTGCGCGCGAGATCGAGGACGAGATGACGATAGAGGTAGGACGAGGTCGGGACGCCGTGCAGAAACAGGATCGGCGCGCCCTGCCCTTCGTCGAGATAGTGCAGTCGATAACCGTTGAGCCGGACGTAGCGCGAGACAAGATGCGTCACCTCGGGTTTCACGCCATCGAAGGTTTCCACGACCAACATGCGCTGCTCCGCAAATTCCCCGATTCACTTTTCCGGTCTCGCTTGTTTGCATCCTACAACGTCAGGACGCGTCCCGGCGAGGATGCTGCCGAATTCGTAAGCGCGAAGGGATTTGGACCGGACTCAATCGGACAGAACGCGACCTTCGAGTATCGCCTGCACGTCCGCGGTATAACGCCCGGCCGCGTCGTGGACGACAAGCGGCGGCAGGTCCGTGAACGAGGCATCGCCGCGGACCGCGTGCAGCAGCACGAACTTCGGCTCCTCGCCCTCGTGCGGAATGACCGACCTTCGCGCGCGCGGCGATAGCCCCGCGCCGGATAGCGCCGCGATCAATTCGCCTTCGCGCGTGGCGCGATGGATCACATCCAGGCGCCCGCCTTCCTTCAGCAGATGGCGCGCGGCCACCGCGAGATCGCGGACGTTCAGCGTCACCTCGTGACGGCTCACCGCGCGCACATCGTCTGGCGGAAGGTGGCCCGTTCCGACCGCAAAATACGGGGGGTTGCACACCACGAGGTCCGCGCACCCCGCGGGTAGGAGCTCGCCGATCTTGCGCGCGTCGCCTTGCAAAATTCGCACGCGGTCTGTCAGGCGGTTTTCCTCGACGGAGCGCGCGGCCATGTCGGCGAGGGCGGGCAGAAATTCGATGCCCGTCACCTCGCACGCCACGCGCCGCGCGAGCAGAAGCGAGATGATCGCCGTGCCCGCGCCGATCTCCACCACGCGCTCGCCCGCCGCGACGCGCGCGAACGCGGCCAGCAGCAAGGCGTCGATGGAAAATCGAAAGCCGCCCACTTTTTGCAGAATGCGCATGCCGCCGGGCGAAATCTCCTGCAATTCCTCGTCGGCCTCCACGAAAACGCGCGGCACGAGCCTCGACAGCGCGGCTTCGATTTCGGCAAGCGGCACATCGCCTTCGCGCACGAGGCGCCCGGGTGGGCTCGTCAAATCGACGATCGTGCTGCCACGAGACGGCGCGATTTCGCCCGCGTCGAACACGGTGAGATCGTCCGGCTCGCCGAGCGCCTTTGCGGCGGCAAGCGCGTCACGGGCCGGCGCGTCGCCCGCGGGATTCGCGCTCGTGGCGACCAACAGGCCGCACGCCCGCGCCAGCTCTCTACACGCCTTCGATCCCGGCACGCGCACGCCGATCGTGGCGCCGCCGGCGGTGACGGGGCCGACAAGCTCCCGCGCCGCATGCCCGACGATCGAAAGCGGCCCCGGCCAAAACCGCGCGGCGAGCGTTTCGAGATCGGCCGGGGGCGGATCGAACGCGGCGCGGGCGGCATCCGCGTCGGCGGCAAGGCATGGCATCGGTTTGTCCGCGCCGCGGCCCTTGAGCGCGACCACGCGACGCACGGCGTCGGGATTCCGCGCGACCGCGAGCAGGCCGTAGAGCGTTTCCGTCGGGTAGAGAATGACGCCGCCGCTGCGCAGGATGCCGATCGCCTCGGTCCATACGCCGGGATCGGAAACGCGGGGGTCGATTCGAATGACTCTCACATCGCACCGGCCATGACGCGCCGACGGCGGCGCCTAGGATTTGGCGATCTTCTCTTGCAAGGCGCGATCCTTCTGCCTGACCTTTTCCGCCATGTTGGTCCGCGCGTCGGTAACCATCCTTGCGAGCGCGTCGTCGGACAGCGCGAGGATGCGCGCGGCCAGCACCGCCGCGTTCACCGCACCGAACTCGCCGACGCCCACGGTCCCGACCGGAACGCCCGGCGGCATCTGCACCGTGGACAGCAACGCGTCGAAACCCGCGAGCGGCGTCGCGGCCATCGGCACGCCGATGACCGGCAGCGACGTGTGCGCCGCGGCGACGCCCGCCAGATGCGCCGCGCCGCCGGCCGCCGCGATGATGACGCCGAATCCGTTGGCCTGCGCGCCCGAAACGAACGCGGCCGCGTCTTCCGGCGTGCGATGCGCGGAGAGCACCCGCACATCGACGGGAATCCCGTATTTTTTCAGCTCGTTGACGCACTGGCTCATGATGGGCCAGTCCGAATCCGATCCCATGATGACCGCGACTTTTTTCACGTGTTCCTCCGAACCGGCCAGGTGGACATGGACAAAATGGACAAGATGAACGGAATCGACGTCATGCTCGCTCCACCGCCTTCGCGCCGATGTCGCGGCGGAACCGTGCTCCGTCGAACGAAATCCGTTCAACCGCCGCGTAAGCACGATCGATCGCCGCGCGAATGTCCGGCCCGCTGGCCGTGACGCCGAGGACGCGCCCGCCGTCCGTGACGACGCGGCCGTTTTCCGCGCGCGTGCCCGCATGAAAGACCGTGACGTCCTCGCCGAAATCCGCGTCGAGCCCGTCGATGGTTACGCCCTTTTCGGATGACGCCGGATACCCGCGCGACGCCATCACGACGCATACCGCCGCGCCGGGCTTCCAGGCCACGGAGGCTTCGGACAACCGGCCTTCGGCGCACGCGACAAGCGCGGGTACGATGTCGCCGTCGATGCGCGCGAGCAGCGCCTGCGCCTCCGGATCGCCAAGCCGCGCGTTGAATTCGAGCACCTTCGGCGCACCATCCTTGATCATGAGACCCGCGTACAGGAAACCGGAAAACGGCGAGCCCTCGGCGCGCATCGCGGCGACCGCCGGGCGCATGACGCGCTCCATGATCGCCTCGTGCACCGGGGGCGTGACGACCGGAGCGGGGGAATACGCGCCCATGCCGCCCGTGTTCGGTCCCGTGTCGCCGTCGCCGATGCGCTTGTGATCCTGGCTCGACGCGAACGGCAGCACCGTCTCGCCGTCGGTGAGCGCGATGAAGCTCGCCTCCTCGCCCTCGAGAAATTCCTCGATGAGCACGCGGTCGCCCGCCGCGCCGAACGCGCGATCGCGCAGCACGAGGACAAGCGCGTCAAGCGCCTCCTCGCGCGTGGTGCATATCAAAACGCCCTTGCCCGCCGCGAGACCGTCGGCCTTCACCACGAGCGGGGCGCCGATTTCGTCCACGTAGGCAACCGCCGCGTCGTAGTCCAGAAACGACCCGGCGCGCGCGGTCGGGATGCCGGCCTTTTGCATCAGCTCCTTTGCGAACGCCTTGCTGCCTTCGATTCTTGCCGCATCGCCCGTGGGGCCGACGACGCGGATATCCGCCGCGCGAAAGCTGTCGGCGATCCCCGCGACAAGCGGCGCCTCCGGCCCGACGACGACAAGGTCGATCTCGTGCGTCATCGCCGCGTCGACAAGTCCGCGCACGTCGTCCGCGCGCACGGGCAGATTTTTCGCGACTCGCGCCGTGCCGGCGTTCCCCGGCGCGCAGAACACCTGCGTCACAAGCGGCGACGCCGCGATTTTCCAGCACAGCGCGTGCTCGCGCCCTCCTTGCCCGATGACGAGAATTTTCACGCTTGAACGCTCCTATCGGCGGTACAAAGAGGGCTCGGAGAATCCATGGAGGACACGGAAAAATTGGGAATGGGAAATTCGGAATTGGGAATGTCCATCGCAAATCGCGGACCAGCTTTTACACAGCTTTCCCAACTCGAAATTCGTCATTCGTAATTCCGTTTCTACTCGATCCTCAATCCTCAATCCTCAATCCTCGATCCTCAATTCTCGCTCGTCGGCGCCTCGATGCCGCGCTCGTCGAAAAACGCGCGCAGACGCTTCATGATGCGAGCCTCGATCTGCCGGACGCGCTCGCGCGTGATGCCGTAGCGGTCGCCGAGTTCCTGCAGCGTCGCGGGCGGATCGCCGAGCATGCGCTCCTGAAAGATTTCCAGCTCCTTGCCATCGAGCGTCTGTTCGAAGTCGTTGAGCGCGGCGCGATAAATGTCCTCAGCCTCGGCGGCGACGAGCGCCTCGTCCGGCAGCGCGCGCGGCGAGGGCTGGAGATCGCCGATCGTCGTTCCGCCTTCCTCCGCGGAAAGCGGCATGTCCATCGACAGATCCGGGCGCGACAGGCGCTGGTCCATCTCGATGATGTCCTTTTCGCGGACATCCAGACGCGCGGCCAAAAGTTTCGGCGTCGGCGTGAACCCCTGCGCCTCCAGCCGTTCTTTTTCCTTTTGCAGGTTGAAAAACAGCTTGCGTTGGGCCTGCGTCGTGCCGATTTTCACCATCCGCCAGTTGTTCAGGATATAGCGCAGGATGTACGCGCGGATCCACCACGCCGCGTAGCTCGACAACTTCACGCCGCGGAACGGATCGAATTTCGACACCGCCTGCATCAACCCGATGTTGCCTTCCTGGATGAGGTCCATCAGGTTGATGAACGCGCGTTGAAAGTCCATCGCGATCTTCACGACCAGACGAAGATTGCTCGTGACCAGTTTGGCCGCCGCCTCCGGGTCCTGCGTCTTGGAGTAATAGACCGCAAGCTCGTGTTCTTCCTCGCGCGTCAGGAGCGGATAGCGCCCGACTTCGCGCATGTACGCCTGAAGCGGCCCGACGGAAACCAGCGAGCCGGGCTCCACATCGCCCGCGCCTAGGGCGGCGTCCTCGTCCTCGTCCTCGCCGTCGAGCAGGCGCACCGGCCGCTCGATCTCGTCCTCTTCCACGATCTGGGCATCGACCGGCTCCGCGTCGTCGGCAACACGCGCGTCGGGCCTTGCCGCCCTGGCGCGCGTCTTGCGCACCTTTGCGGCGCCGTTGTCGCGCTCGTCCGCCTTTTTCGGCGCTCGGCGCTTTTTGCGCGGCTTTTCGCCGGTTTCCTCGGGCGGGGTATCGGGTTTACGCGGCATAAGGTCGGTCTTCGGGCATGGCTCGCGCGGCAAAAGGCCCGGCCGCGCGGGCGTGACTCCCACGCGCGGATGATAGGCAATCGGTGCGGCAAGTGTCGAGTGGCGAGTTGCGAGTGAGAATCGCAAAAATTGCCGCACGGGCGCGAAGCGAAACACAAAGAGACGGCAACGACAGGCTAACGCTCCGTGTTCTCTGTGTCTCCTCTGTGTTCTCCGTGTTCGGCCGGATGGGGTTCCGATCTGGCATTTCGCGCCCGAGATCCGTATTATCGATATCGGTATCGATATATCTTGGAAGGACGCCGCGTGAGGACCGCAAAGGAGCTTCAGGAGATCATCGTCGCGCGCCTTTCGCGCCCGCGGTCAAACCGCGTCATCGTGCGCCGGTGCGATGCGTACGACCCCGACGCGATCGGCGCGATCGTGCGCGGGAGCTTGGCCGACCTCGGCGTCCGCGCCGCGGGGCGCGTACTGATCAAACCGAACGTCGTCACGGCCAACAAAAAATACATCCACGACTCCTACACGCACCCGCGCGTCATCGGCCAAATCGCGCGCTGGGCGAAAGCCGGCGGCGCGGATGCGGTGACCATCGGCGAATCCAGTGGGTTTGGCATTCCGCCGGGTCTGTTTTTGAGCGAGGCGGGCTATCCGCGCCTGGCGCGCGATGGCGTCGCGCTGCGCGATTTCAACCACGAACCCGCGGTGCGCGTGCCGCTCGCGCGCGGGATGCATCACACGTCGATGCTCGTGGCCGAGAGCCTCGCCGACGCGGACACGCTGATTTGGGCGCCGAAGCTCAAATATCACGTCACCTGCCAGATCACCTGCGCGATCAAGCTGAACGTCGGCATCCTGACGCACGCCGAACGCATGCTGTTTCACGACGACCGCCTGGACGAGAAGATCGTGGACCTCCTCGAGATCGGCTACCCGGACGCGATCGTCACCGACGCGATCACGATCGGCCACGGCTACGAATCCGCCGCGCGGCCCGCGCATGTCGGTGCGATCCTTATCGCCGATGATCCCGTCGCCATGGACATCGTCGCCGCGCGCATCATGGGCTACGAACCGAGCGACGTTCAGCACCTGCACCTGGCGATGGAGCGCGGCTACGGACCCGCGCCCGGCGACGTACGTATCGAGGGCGATGTTTCAATCGACGAGCTTGCGGCGAAAACGCGCGGCATCGACAGCGAATATCAGGACCTGCAAAAGACGAAGACGCCGATCCGCTTTTTCGCCGGCACGGACCCGGTGCGCGGCCGGTATTGCTTCGGCGGATGCGAGGCCGCGGTGAAGGGCTGCCTGGGCACGATCGAAAAGCGCCGGCCCGGCTCGGTGGCGCGGGCAAAAGCCGGCGCGATCGTGACGGGCGTCTATCGCGGCGACGTGGATGTGGGCGACGGCGTCGTGGCGCTCGTCGGCACGTGTACACGCGTGACCGGTACGATCCGCGCGCGCAAGGTGCGTCACATCCCCGGCTGCCCGATCGGCACCGCGCGCCTTTTGTTCACGCTGCCGCTGATGTTCCGCTTGCCGAGCCCGATGATGGACGTGCGCGACGCGCTGGCGTTCGTGTGGTTCGGCGCGCGGCATCTGTGGCGGCGCGTAACTTTGAGGCTTTCGATAAGAGCGGCGTAGCGAAGAGCACCGCAAAGACGCAAAGATTCGCGAAGAACGCAAAGGCAAACAAGTTTTTCTTCGCGCTCTTCGCGTTTCCTTTGCGTCTTCGCGGTAAAACCTGCGATTACGAGTTCGCCGCGCGCATCTCTTTTCGCGGGCCGATCTCAAGCATGCGGTCGAGCGATTTTTTCGCGCGGACGCGAATCTCTTCGGGCACCTCGATCGCCTGCTCATCATGACGCAACGCGTGCAGCACGTGTTCGAGCTTGATCTCGTTCATGTGCGGGCAACGCACGCTGCAAAGGCGCACCATCTCCTTGTCCGGATTCGCGGCGGCGATGTTGTCGCCCATCGCGCACTCGGTCATGAGCAGGTAGCGCGGCGCGGACGACTGTTCGACGTTGCGGATCATCGCGTTGGTGCTGCCGGAAAAGTCGGAGGCCGCGACGACCTCGGGGCTGCACTCCGGGTGCGAGAGCACGATGACGTCCGGGAACTGCTTGCGCACGTTCGTGATGTCCTCGACGGTGAATTTTTCGTGCACCTCGCAGCGCCCGCGCCAGCCAAGGATTTGCGCGTCGCCGACGTCGCCGTCTTGCGGGAACGCGATCGACAGGCCCATCTCGTGCGCGACGTTTCGTGCCAGATATTCGTCGGGCAAAAAGATGACGCGCTCCGCGCCGAGCGACTCGACGACGGCCGCCGCGTTGCTCGACGTGCAGCAAACGTCCGTCTCCGCTTTCACGTCGGCGTAAGTGTTCACGTATGTCACGACCGGCACGCCGGGGAAGCGCTTTTTGAGGGCGCGCACGTCGTCGGCGGTGATGCTGGCCGCGAGCGAGCAGCCGGCCTCCTTCGCGGGGAGCAGCACGAGCTTTTCGGGCGAGAGGATCTTCGCCGTCTCGGCCATGAAACGCACGCCGCAAAAAACGATGGGATCCTTGTCCGTCGTCGCGGCGATGCGCGAAAGCTCGAGCGAATCGCCCACAAAGTCCGGCACGGTGTGGAACAGCGCCGGCTCCATGTAGTTGTGCCCGAGGATGACCGCGTTGCGCTCAGCCTTTAAGCGATTGATCTCGAAAACGAGCTCGGCCTTCAGCGCGATTTCGGCCTCCGGCACGACTCGCGAAAGCTTGCGCTTCATCTGCTCTCTGGTCTCGGCGAGGGTCGCCGCGTTGATCATTTTCCCATTCCCTTGGTCGATGGCGCGGGCCGGCAGCGCGGCCACGCGAGGTTGCTCAAAACGGCCGGAATGCGACCGCGAGATCTACCGGAAATATAGCACCAAACGGGGGTTTTGTCTGGGGGGTGTGCACGCGGCGGCGTCAGGGCGTGGCCAAAGGTACGAGCCGAAATTCGTGTCCGGTCTCGCCGATTTCGTAACCAAACCTCGTCGCCCACTCGTACCAGCCGGCGAGCCAGAACGTCACGGTATCGTCCGTCATCGACGTCAGGTTTCCCGATTCGCTCATTACCACGAATGTGCCCGTGTGTTCGTCCCCGCCGGCGGCGACGAATTGGCCGCGCAACATGGGTATACCCGGATCAGTAACTGCACCAGCAAACTCGATGTAAAGCGGTTCACTGATTACCGACAGGTCGAATGCCCAGAAATTCAGACTTTGAAAGAAATGAAGCGGAGGGTACGCGGGCTCTTCGGCCCTCCATAGCGTGGCGTCGAAAACGCCCGTCTGCTGCGCGGGCCACGATTCCTGCATGCAGGCGACAAAAGGCATGATGGGGTAGCCCATGTGAATGAAAAGACCCACCTGGAAAATCGCCGCGGAGCAATCGACGATATCCGCCCACACCGGATCGGTCCCGAGCCGGCATGCGGCGATCGCGCCGGACTGCGTGTAATGGATGTCGTCCTTGATGACCGGAAATCCAACATCGCAGTACAGCTTGAACAGCGCGTCCGCGCATTCGTCCGCCGGCGGAGACGGGTCATCGCAGACCTCGGGCCAGGTCGTGTCGTCGTCGCCGGTGTCGTCATCGGCCGTGTCGTCGTCGAATGTGTCGTCGTCGAGCGTGTCGTCGTCGAGGGTGTCGTCGTCCATCGTTGTATCGTCATCCGCGACGGTATCGTCGTCGCCGAAGTCGTCGTCAGGCAACGCATCGTCGTCCGGCATGGAGTCATCATCCGTCGCGTCGTTGTCCAATACGCTGTCGTCGTCCGCCGAATCGTCGTCGAGCGATGCGTCGTCGTCATCCGCGGTGTCGTCGTCCGCCGCCGACGAAACATCGCCGCCACCCGGCGGCACGCATCCGATTACGGCGGCAAGAAACAGGACCGCCGCGAATATGACGGGCAGAAGGCGCAAGATGGCCGCGATCATGGCGTCACCGCCACGAGCTTGACGTCGATCGAACCGTAGGTCTCCGAATATTCTCCGCCGAACATGCCCGGTATCTGAAGCCAGCACCCATCCATCGAAAATTCGATCGCGTCCGGTTGCGCCGACACGGCGTCGCCAATGTAAAAGATCATCTCGCCGTTTCCGTAATGCGGGTCAGCGCCCCCACCGGCATATTGCGCACGGATGTCCTGAGCGCCGGGGCCGATGGTCGCGCCGCCAAATTCGATCAGCCAGCCGGGATAGAGCAACGGGAGATAAACCCAGTAATTCAGAGCCTGAAGGATCTGATGAACCTGAAAATCGTTTTCGAGCTGCCACTCGTTGGGGTCGAAAAGCTCCGTTCTCTCGGCCGGCCAGCCCTTTTCGGAAAGGCACCCGACAAAACCGCTCATGGCATACCCCAAGAAGTCGAAGGTAAACAGCGAACATGGCACCGGCAGCAGGCTACGAGAGCAATCAACGATATCGCTCCAAACCGGGTCGCTTCCATCGCGGCACGCGGCGATGGCCTGCATCTGCGTGTAGAGGATGTCGTCTTTGACAACCGGGTAGCCGTTGACGCAATAGAGCTTCAGCATCGCGTCGGAGCAGGCGTCGACGGGCGGGCGGGGAAGTTCGCAGACAGCCGGCCAGTCCGGCGCGGGATTGTCCGTGTCGTCGTCGAAGACATCATCGTCCGCTATGTCGTCATCGGTCACATCGTCGTCCAAGGCATCGTCGTCTAGCGACGCGTCGTCGTCCGCCACAGATGCGTCGTCGTCCCCGTCATCGGCAGGGTCATCGACATTGGGATCATCGTCTTCCGACGAAGTACGATCGTTGTTGCCCGGGAGCACACCGTTATCGGTGTCGTCGTCCGCGTCGGCGGTGTCGTCATCGCTGCTCGGCGCGCAAGCGGCGAGAAGGAACGCCGCAAGGAACACGATGATGATGCGATACGTTGACGCCTTCATGCGTCGCTACCCTCGAAGACGGTGGAATGATAGCACAAGGCGGGAAAGGCGAGCGCGATTCTTATAAGCAGGCGGGACGCCCGCGGTCCCGGGGAATCGCGTTTTTCAAAGCAGGCGGGACGCCTGCGCTCCCGGCGAATCGCCTTTCCTAAGCGGGCGGGCCGCCCGCGGTCCCAAGCCGAGCTAGAGCTCGGCGTTCCCAGGAAATCTCCGTGTCCTCTGTGTCGCCTCGGTGCTCTCTGTGTTCCGCCGGATGCGATTCGGGCACGGGCACGGGCGCGGGGTATATCGGATTTCTGAAACACCATCAAAGATTTGACGCGTGATTTCGTGAAGAAATCTTTGAACCTTCGCCCGCGTTGGCGTAGTCTAACGCGCGAATCTGGCAATCCTTGCGTCCCGATCGCGCAATGCGCGAAGGACCATGGAGGGAAAAAACATGCGTATCATTTGGGACAAGAAAACCTGGCTGCTCACCGTTTTGATCTTTGCCCTGTCCGGCGCGCTTGTCGCGTGCGGCGGCGGCGATGACGACGACGATGACGACGATGACGGCGGCGGCGGCGGCGGGGGCGACGATGACGACGACAGCGACTGGCGCGACGCCCTGCCCGATGCGGCGAGCCTCGCCATGACGATCCCCGGGCAGGACGAGGACGACTACTACAAATCCGTCGGCGAGCTGGCGACGCTCTACGAGGAAACGGTCGATTCGACGCGCGAGGTGAACTACGCGATCCTCTCGTTCATCTCGATCATCGACGAGATCACGAGCTACCCGCCGACGAGCGAGTCCGAGGACACCGCCGTGTGGGGGCCGTGGATCGACGACGGCCTTTCGCCCGTGGAGATGCTCTTCACGATGGTGAACACCGGCGGCGAGGACTACGAATACACGCTCGGCTGGCGCGCCAAGAACACCGAGGACGAGTTCACGACGGTCTGGTCCGGCTCGACGACCGTTTCCACCGACACGTCGCGCCGCGGCGTGGGCGAGTTCTATCTGGACCTCGACGTTGCGGCGTCGCTCGACCCGACAGTGGATCAGGAAGGCTCGATCTCCTGCGACTACGACACCGTCTCCGACGGGCGCGAGATCAACGTCCACTGGCAGGACTACGACAGCGAATACGAAGACCTGCCCGGACCGATCACCGCGGACTACGCCTATCACAACCACGCGGACAATACGGGCGAGTTTACGGCGAGCTGGCACGGCGACGCGCATTGGGAAGAGTACCACGGCGACGAGTTCGCCAAAGCCGAGGACGTGTGGTTTGCGACCAAATGGCAGGGAAACGGCGTCGGCCGCTCCGACTTTTCGGTGACCGGCGGCGACGTAGATGACATGCAGGCCGGCGGCTTTGACGTCTCCGCGTTTCTGGCGACCGAGTGCTGGGGCGAGACGTTCCTGCGGACTTATTACAGCGAAGGCGTCGTGCTGGTATCCGACGGCGAGTTCTATCCCGGCGCCGGATTCCCCGAGGGCGACGAAGAGCTTTGCCCGTTCCCGAGCGAGTTGATCTGAGAAAGGATTGAGGATCGAGGATTGAGGATTGAGTGGCGGCCGGTCCCTCGCGGGGCCGGCCGTTTTGTTTCGCGCGGAGCTTCGCTATGTCAGGGCCGCAAACAAAGTCGCTCCGCAATGGCGCGCCGTCGCGCGCATCTTCGGCGCCGGCTGTGTCAGGGCCGCAAACAAAGTCGCTCCGCTATGGCGGAGCGACACAGTGCGCGGTCGGCCGCGCACCAGCACAATCGATGGCGAAGGCATTGATGCCGGGGCGGTATCGACCGCAAACGAAGCCGCCCCGATTGGATCGGGGCGACTTCGTTTGCGGCCCTGACATCAGGCACCCGGCGCGGGCAAGGCGCATGTAGCGTTACCGGCCCGTTTTCAGGTATATTGCAACATTGCGGCGCCACCCATGCGCCGCGATTTTCGTTAGGGACGGATAAACGCATGAGTGAAACGACACCGATCACGGTCGGCGGTTTGCGGAAGATCAAGGCCGCGCTCGATCACCTCGTGAAGGTGGAGCGCCCGCGCATCTCCAAGGCCATCGGCACCGCGCGCGAGGAAGGCGATCTCTCCGAAAACGCCGAGTACCACGCGGCCAAGGAACAGCAGGGAATGATCGAGGCGCGCATCGGCCGCCTGCAAGCGGCGATCGCCAGCGCACACGTCGTTGACCCTTCTTCGATCCGCAGCGAGCGCGTGCTGTTCGGCGCGACGGTGCGTGTGCAGGATCTGGAATCCGACGAGGAACTCGAATATCAGATCGTCGGCGAGGTCGAGGCCGAGGTCGATAACGGCCGCATCTCGATCAAGTCGCCCATCGCGCGGGGGCTCATCGGCAAAACCGCCGGCGAGATCGTCGATATCGAAACGCCCGGCCGTGTTCGCAGCTTCGAAATCCTCGACGTCACGTTCCGATAAACCGCGCGCCCGCGCGGCCGGGAGCCAGCCATGATTCCGACCCGATTCGCCGCCGCCCTCGCCTTTGCGGCGATTCTGTTGACGGCGCTTGCGCCCGCGCTTTTGCGCGCCGACGACGCGTGGATCGACTTTCTTGTCGTCGCGCGCGACTGCGACGAAGGCGCGATCCACACGCTTCGCGACGAGCTTTCGGACGCGGGCGAGTTTCCGCTTTTGATCCTGCCGGATGCGCCCGCGATGGTCGTGCGTGCGCGGGAAAAGGCGCTCGTTGAGATCGCGTCGCGCGGGTTTGGCGTGTATC
Source organism: bacterium (assembly GCA_019912885.1). Classification (NCBI taxonomy): domain Bacteria; species bacterium. The sequence goes on along the minus strand of JAIOHV010000087.1, from coordinate 6,733 downwards.
GCGGCCCGGTGAACGCCGTCGATGCGGCTTCATCCGCGCCCGACGCGTGCCGCGAAAGACGCACCGCGGCGTACAAACGCTGGAACGAGCTTTCCTGGCAGCTCCTCGACGATCTGGATTTCAGCAGCATCGACCCGACGACCGAGGGCCCGCCGCTGGCCGGCGACGCCTTTCCGAATCCCGTCGCGGCGCTTGCGGACATGGGGCCGATGACCGGTTCGATCGGCATCGTGATGCTCGCCGTGGAAAGCGACGGCACGCTCGATCCGAACAAGGAAGACTGGACGCAGCAGACCTACGACAACGTGTACAACGAGCTCGTCGAGGGGATGGCCTGGTGGGCGACGCACGCCGCCGCGCACGGCCAGTCCGTCACGTTCACCGTGTACCACTACGGCCTCGGCAGCCCGTATTACGAGACCAAGTACGAGCCCATCAGCCGCTCGTCGTTCTCCGAGTGCCTGTGGATCAACGATGTCATGCGCAATCTGGGTTATTCAAACCCCGCATGCGCGACGACGGTGCACGCGTTCAACGAGTTCGTCACGAATCAGTTCGGGCTGACGAACGCGTTGTCGGTTTTCGTCGTGAACAGCGTCAACGACGATGACGGCGCGTTCTCGAACGACTACTCGGCGTATTCGTATTACGGTGGCCCGTATTGGGTGATGACCTACGACAACGGCGGCTGGGGCATCGACAACTTCAGCGGCGTCGCGAGCCATGAGATGGGGCATTCGTTCTGGGCGTGCGATGAGTACTACGCACCGGGCTACTTCACCTGCGGGTGCACGTGCGTGTCGAATCCGTGGCACATCTCGAACGGCAACTGCGAAAAAGGCTGCGACACGTCGGATCCGTGCCTCATGGACGACCTGACGCTCACGACCTGCCCGCACAGCCGCGCACAGATCGGCTGGGGCTTCTCGACGACGACGACCACGACGCCGACAACGACCACGACCGCACCCCCGACCACGACCACGACGACGGTGACGATCCCTACCACTACAACAACCGCACCGACCACGACCACCACGACGATCCCCGGTGACGATGACGCGGCGGATGATGACGCGACCGATGACGACGCGGCGGATGACGATGCATCCGACGACGACGCGACGAATGACGACGCCTCCGATGACGACACCGCCCCCGCCCCCGGCGGCGACGACGACGCGCAATCGGATGCTGAAAGCGACCGCGGCGACGATGACGATGACGGCGGCGGCTGCGGCGGTGGGTGTGGGTGCTGACCGGCGCCACCGACAATCGTTTGCCGCGCTGATCCTTTTGGCGTCCGGCGCGGCGTCGACCGCCTGGGGCGCGGAAGTGCTCTCCGTCGATTCGAGCGCCGCCGAGATCCCGGCATACGAGATCGTTGACTTCGGCATCGACATCGAGGCCGATTTCAATAATCCCTACGACCCCGACGAAATCGATGTAACGGTGCGTGTGGAAACGCCGTCCGGCGACGCCGCCGATTTTCCGGCGTTCTGGCACGCCCCGCTTGTTCGTTCGCTCGACGAAGGCTCGGAAGTCTGGACTCCTGCCGGCGATCCCGGCTGGCGAGCGCGCTACGCACCGATGGAGCCGGGCGAGCATATTTTCCGCGTAACGGCGCGGGATATCGACGGCGAGGACGTTTTTAACGATGTCGTCGTCGACGCGCTTCCCCCCGCGCGGGCCGGTTTCGCGCGGCGCCATCCGGACAATCCGCGTTATATCGCCGTCGACGGGCAAGGGACGCTCGTTGCGCTTGGCGTCAATATCGACTGGGCGACAGAACCATCGGGCACGTGGGCCTACGACGCCTACCTTGACGATCTCGCGGCGGGCGGCGGCAACTGGACGCGTCTCTGGATGACGCACTACGGCGTCGGCTGGTCGCTCGAATGGAACGGGAATCATCCGTCCGGCGAATACGCGGGGCTGGAGTCATACAACCAGGCCGCCGCGGCGCGCCTGGATCACCTGCTCGATTACGCCCGCGAACGTGGAATCTTCGTTCAGCTCGTGCTGCACCATCACAGCCAGTTCGAAACGCTCGCGTGGACGAGCTGGGCCGACAATCCCTACAACGCGGCGAACGGCGGGCCGTGCGCGACGAGCGCCGATTACTTTACCGATCCTGAGGCGCAGCGTCTGGCGGCCAACCTGCACCGCTACGCCGTCGCGCGCTGGCACGCTTATCCCTCGCTGTTCGCGTGGGAGTTGTGGAATGAGGCGGATCTCATCGTGGGCGTTCCTCCGTCCGTCATGACCCCGTGGGCGCAGGATGCGGCGGCGGATATCCGCTCGATGGATCCCGCCGCGCACCTGGTGACAACGAGCTTCGGCTCACCCATCGCGTTTCCGGGTTTCGACCTCGATACCTGGGACTTCAACAACCGGCACATGTATGCATACGGCTCCTGGCTGATTCCGTTATTCACCGAGCCGTATTTCGACGCCGGCTCTCCGCTTCTTCTGTCGGAGCTTGGCGTGGATTGGCAGGGAACCGCGCACCTTCGCGACACGCTCGGCGTGAACATGCACAACGGCGTCTGGTCCGCGGTGATGAACGGCTACGCGGGCGGCGGGATGTACTGGTGGTGGGACAGCTACGTCGATCCGAACGATCTTTGGGCGGTCAACGCGCCGATGAAGACGTTTCTGTCCGGCGTGGATATCGCCGCGTTCACGCAATCCGCCGACATCCGCGCGGTCGCGGGCTCGCGCGCGCTCGAGGCCTGGGCGCTTGTCGCGCCCGATGGCGAAACGACGGAGTGGATCGCATGGATTCACGATCGCGCAAGCGGCTGGCTTGGCCCGATGGAGGAAATCGCGCCCGTGAAAGGCGGCGTCGCCGAGCTTCCCGGCGTCGCGATCGAGCCCGGCGACACGGCAAGCGCGGAGCTGTTCGACACCTGGGCGGGCGCATGGCTCGGCGAGATCGCCCTGACGCCCGGCGACGGCGGCGCCGCGATCGCGCTGCCGGATTTTGAGCGCGACATCGCCCTTTGGGTGACGATCGCGAAGGCGGCGGGCGACGACGACGCGGATGACGACACAGCGGACGACGACGTGTCGGATGACGATGCGGCGGATGACGATGTTTCCGACGATGACGCGGCGGACGACGACACCGCCCCCAGCGACGACGACGCTCAATCGGACGCTGAAACCGACCGCGGCGATGACGACGATGACGGCGGCAGCTGCGACGGGTGTGGGTGCTGAGCGGGCCGATTTTCCGCCGCGCGTTTTTTCGCTAGGATCGCGCGCATGTTGAATTCCCGTTTTTCGAACCGAACATTCGCCCGCGTCATTCGCGGCGTGGCGGTCGCGTGCGCGCTCGCGCTTTTTGCGGCCGCCTGCGCGGGCAAGGACGTGCGTCCCGAGATCGACTACGAGGGCTCGTACAAGAGCTATCTCGACGTGCTCGAAAACTGGACGCGCATGGACACGATCTACCGGAACTTCGAGACCGAACTGATCGTGCATGCCACGTATTATTCGGCGGAATTCCGAGAGGCGTTGCGCCTGGAGCGCGCGCGCGCGGAAAAGATCATCCCCGACGAATTGGCGCGCCTGGCGGGCAGCGACAGGGAAGAACTCGAACGATCCGCGCGCTTTCTCGTTTCCACCTACACGCCGGTGGCGAAGTGGAACAACCTGGACAAGGCGAACCCGTCGTTTCGCCTCTGGCTCGTCGACGTCAACGGCCGCAAAATTGCGCCGACGAGCATCCGCGAACGCAAGATCCGGCTTCGCGCCGAACTGATGCAGTATCCCTACGTCTCGACCTGGTCGAAGGCTTACGAGGTCGTCTTCCCGCGCGAGGACGCGATCTCAGGCGAGACGCTCGACCTGAAAGGCGGCACGTTCACGCTTTTCGCCGCGGGGATGCAGGGCGAGGCGAAGATGGAATGGGCGGTTCCCTGAGAAGGCTGAAAGGCTGAAAGGCTGGAAGGCTGGAAGGCTGGAAGGCTGGAAGGTCACCGCAATCGCGACTCGCGAAATGACCGCCGCGGAGCCGATCTCAAAACATGTTCGCGCAACTGTCACCCTGAGCGAAGCGAAGGGTCTCGCCCCGCACCAGGACGAACGTAGATCCTTCGCTTTGCTCAGGATGACAAGACACAAAAGCCACAAGACACAAAAGCCGGATGACAAGACGCAAGAGCATTTTTGAAATTGCCCTCCACGATCCCCGTTCACAATTCCCCCGTGTCCTCCGTGTCTTCTCCGTGTTCATCGTGTACCGCATAAAAAAGCCTCCCTTGTAACCGCGCGAAGCCGCGTGCTAAATCGACATCCCGGCGTGCCGCGAATGCCTTGCCGGTCCCGGGGTCTTACGGCTATGCGTGTGATCGGTGGAAAATGGCGCGGGCGGCGGCTTTTCTCGCCGCGCGGCGAGACCACACGGCCGACGGCGGATCGCGCGCGCGAGGCCCTGTTTTCGATTCTCGCGGGCGAGATCGGGGGCGCAAGTTTTCTGGACGTGTACGCGGGCAGCGGCGCCGTGGGCATCGAGGCGGCCAGCCGCGGCGCCGGGGCGCTGACCTTGATCGAAAGCAGCCGCGCGGCCCTTGCCACACTTCGAAAAAACCTCGATATCACAGGGGCCGCGGCGCGCGTCATGCCGATGGAGGCCGCGCGCGCCCTCGAAATTCTGGACGACGAGAAAGCCGTGTTCCGCATCATCTTCGCCGACCCGCCCTGGAAAGACGCGGCGCTCGCGTTCGTTCTCGTGACGCGATCCGCGGCCGAGGGGCGCCTGTCGCCGGACGGACTCCTTGTATTTGAGCACGATCGGCGCTTCGATGCGCCGGTCGCCGCCGGGCCGCTTGTGCGTCGCGATTCGCGCCGTTACGGCGACACCCGTTTTTCCTTCTACGGTTGGGAGTCCGCGTGACGAAGGTCGCCGTCTATCCGGGAAGTTTCGATCCGTTCACCAAGGGGCACGAGGACCTCATCCGCCGCGCGGCCGAGAGCTTCGACAACCTGATCGTCGGCGTCGCGGTCAATCCGCGCAAAAGCACGCTGTTCACGCCCGACGAGCGCGTGGAGATGATCCGCGAAACGCTCGCCGATCTGCCCGTGCGCGTGGAGGCGTTCGAGGGCCTGCTCGTCGATTTCCTGCGCGAGCGCAAAGCGTCCGTCGTCATCCGCGGCCTGCGCGCGGTGGGCGATTTCGAATACGAATTCCAGATGGCGCTCACCAACCGCATGTTGCTCGCGGGCGTCGACACGTTCTTTCTCATGGCGAGCGAGAAATACATCTTCCTCTCCTCGAGCATGGTGAAGGAAGTGGCGATGCTCGGCGGCAACGTGCGCGAGATGGTGCCCGCGCCGGTCTTGAAGGCGCTCAAGAAAAAGGCCGGCCATCTAAGAAAAATCCACCTCACCGGTTGAGAAAGACCCCGACCATGAAGATCTCGAAACTTCTCACCAACCTGCCCGCCAGCCAGACGATGGCGATCGACGCGCGCGCCAAGGCGCTTGTCGCCGAGGGACGCGACATCGTCAGCTTCGGCCCGGGCGAGCCGGATTTCGACACACCCGCGCCCGTCAAACAGGCCGCGAAGGACGCGCTCGACGCCGGCCTGACGAAATATTCCCCCACGCCCGGCCTGCCGGAGCTGCGGCGCGCGATCGCCGCGCGATACAAGCGCGAATACGGCCTGGATTACGACGCGGCCGATGTCATCGTGACGTGCGGCGGCAAGCATGCGCTGTACGAGATTTTTCTGACGCTTCTGGATCCGGGCGACGAGGTCATCATCCCCGCGCCGTATTGGGTGAGCTATCCGCCGATGGTCGAGCTTGCCGGCGGGCGGCCCGTCACCATCCCCACGACCGAGGCGACGGGATTTCTTGCGACGCCTTCGGCCATCGAGGCGCATCTGACGCCGAACACGCGCGCGATCGTGTTGTGCTCGCCGTCAAACCCAACCGGCGCGGCCTACGACGCGGCGAGCCTGACGGCGATCGCCGAGCTTGCGATCAAGCACGACCTCATCGTGATCGCCGACGAGATCTACGACAAGCTCGTCTACGACGGCTTTGCGTTCCGTTGTTTCGCCACCGTGCATCCGGACATCCGCGAACGCACGATCCTCGTCAACGGCTTCTCGAAAACCTACGCCATGACCGGCTGGCGCCTCGGCTGGGCGCTCGGCCCGCGAAACGTCATCGGCGCGATGGGCAATCTGCAGAGCCAGTCCACGTCGAACATGCCGACCTTCGCGCAGAAAGCGGCGGTCACCGCGCTGGCGCTGCCGGACGAGACGATCCAACCGATGATCGACGCGTTCGCGCGGCGTCGCGAGATGATCCTGAATCTCATCGACGACATCCCGGGGCTGACCTGCTTCCGCCCGCAGGGCGCGTTTTACGTGTTCCCGAACATTTCCGCGTATTTCGGCAAGCGCGCCGGCGACCGCGAGATCGCCAACTCGTTCCATCTCTCGGAATACCTGCTCGAGGAGGCCGAGGTCGCGGTGGTGCCCGGCGGCGCGTTCGGATCGGACGACAACATCCGCCTGTCCTACGCGACGAGCGAAGCGCAGATCGAAAAGGGTCTCGCCCGCATCGCGGCGGCGCTTTCCAGGCTCACCTGATCCGATGACCGGCGAAACGGGCGCGCGGGGCGCGACGATCCGCATGCTGGTGCTCGGCCTCGCGGTCGGCATCGGCATCGGACTTTTTGTCGTGTATTGGCCGGTGGGCGACGCGCCCGCAC
>JAIOHV010000086.1 GCA_019912885.1 bacterium | reverse complement strand
TTCGAGCGCCGCGTGCGCGAATTGCGGGCCGAGGCGCACCGGCACCCGCGCGACGATCTTGTCCCGGGCGCGGCGGCGAGCGGCGACTACCTCATCCTGCCGGACGATCTGCCCGAGCGGATCGGGCACGACGGCAAGCGGCTGTTCGAGCTGTTCGCGCGCATCGGCGACGAGGGGCTCGTGCTCACCGAACGCACGCGCCACCGCCTCCGCGGCCTCGCGGCGCTCATCGACGACGAATTCCGCGAAGACGAGTCGGTCGCCGCTGCGTTCCGAGCGCTTTTGGCGAGCGATCGCGCGGCCGCGGCGCTGCGCGCGCTGCATTCGATCGGCGTGCTCGGCGCCTACGTGCCGCAGTTCGGCGCGCTGGAGGGCCTCATCCCCTACGACGTGTCGCACGCCTATCCCGCGGACGAGCATACGCTGCTTGTCATCGAATTTTTCGACCGCCTGCGCGCGGGCCTCGGGCCGGAGCGATTCGTCGACGCGGCGAAGTCGCTCGCGCGGCCGGACCTTGTGCGCCTGGTGCTGCTTTTGCACGACACCGGCAAGGCGGGCGGCCCCGGCCATCGCGAACGTGGCGCGCGGCTTGCGCCGGTCGCGTGCCTTCGCCTTTCGCTTGCGGCCGACGAAACGGACTTCGTGGTGCGCCTGGTGCGCGAGCACGAGTCCCTCGCGTACGCCGCGTACACGCGCGACGTGGACGACCCCGCCGTGGCGCGCGATCTGGCCGCGCATATCGGCGACGCGGATGCGCTCGACGCGCTGTTCGTGCTGACTTATTGCGACATGCGCGCGGTGGGGCCGGGGGTGTTCACGCCCTGGCGCGGCGGGCTTATCGCCGCGTTGTACGACCGCGTGGCCGAGGCGCTTTCCCCCGGCGCGCCGCGCGAGGCCGGGGACGATCGCGCGACGCGCGTGCGGGCGGCGCTCGCGGGCGCGTTCGATGCCGCACTCGTTGACGACTACATCGCGCGCATGCAGGCGCATCACCCGGCGTGGCTCTCGCCGGAACTCGCCGCGCGTCACCTCACGGCCCTTTCGCGCTATCGCGTCGAGAGCAAGCCCGTTGTCGATGTGCACTGGGACGACGACGCCTCCGGCGAGCTCGTTTTTTGCGCGCCGGACGCACCCGGGCTGCTCGCCGTGGTCGCGGGCGTGTGCGTCGCGGAACGATTGTCGGTGCTTTCGCTGCAAGCGGTAACGATGGAGCAAACGGGCGACGGCAGCGTCGCGCTCGACACCGCGAAGTTTCAGTGGCACGAGGCCGCCCCGCCGCGCGAATCCGTTCGCGAGCGGATCGGCGAGCGGCTCGCCGCGCACGTGGACGACGTGCTGGCCGGCCGCGCCAGGGTGCAGGACCTTGTCGCGGCGGGCGCGCGACGCGTCTTGGGAGCAAAAGCCGTCGCGCCGATCGCGACGGAGGTGCGCATCGACAATCACGCCGCACCGCGGCACACGATCGTCGAGGTCGCCACGGCCGATCGCTTCGGGTTGCTTTACCTCGTCACGCACGCGATCCACGAGTTCGGCCTGTCGATCGCGCTTGCCAAGGTCAACACGATCGCCGGCCGCGCGATCGACGCCTTCTACGTCCTTGACGCCGACGGCCAGAAGGTTGCGCGCTCCGCCGCCCCCGCGCTGCGCGAGGCGATCACCGCGGCGGTGAAATCGCCGATTTAAAAAAAAGGGGTTGCAACTTGTGCGCGCCAACGCATCGATTATCGCGCCGCCCGGTGTAATCTGCCGGCGAGCGCGGGGGAAATTCCGCGCTCTTTCGAAATCCCATCGCGTTGGAGGTCCTTAATGAAAATCCTGTTGATCGGCGCAAGCGGCATGATCGGTTCGCGCATTTTGAAGGAAGCCGCGTCGCGCGGGCATGACGTCATCGCCGCGGCGCGCCATCCGGAGAAGATCGACAACGAATCCGCCGCGCAATCCGTTGCGCTCGACGCCACCGACGCCGACGCGATCGCGAGGCTTGCCGCGGGCGTTGACGCGATCGTCTCGTCGGTCAGTCCGCGCGGCGGCGGCGATCCGGTCGAGGAAGCGACGGCCGTGGGCGACGCGGTCATCCAGGCGACCGAAGAGACGGGCGCGCGCCTTATCGTCGTTGGCGGCGGCGGCAGCCTGAAGATGCCCGACGGGCAATACGTGCTCGACACCATCCTGCCGAAGGAATACCACGGCGAAGCCCGGGGGATGCGCGAGGTGTTCTTCCGACTGCAAAAGACCGCCATCGACTGGACCTATTTCTGCCCGCCGATGGTCATCGCGCCCGGCGAACGCACCACGAACTACCGCGTCGGCACGTCCCGATTGATCCAGAAAGACAACGGCGACAGCACGATCAGCGCGGAAGACTTCGCGCACGCGCTTATCGACGAACTCGAAGACCCAAAGCACCTCCGAAGCCAGATGACGGTCGCGTATTAACGCTCCGCGAAGGTTGAAAGTCGCCGGCTGACGCCCGCGCTTCTTTGCCGAGCTGGAGTTCGGCGTTCCCAAGGCCGACGGCTGACGGCCGTCGCGCGTTTGTCAACGCTGTCCCGGGCCGTCTCAACTTTGAATTTCCCCCAACCCGTGAGACTATGAAGTCGGCGCAAGTCGTTTTCTTGCGCGTTTGAAAATGGAAGCGGCGCATCCGGGGATGCGCCGCGCTTATGAGGTCGTTTGATGAGCTTTGGATCCGATCCCGAAAATCCGCGCGGCCGCGTGATGCCGCTTTTGCCCCTGCGCGACATCATCATCTTTCCGCACATGGTCATGCCGCTTTTCGTGGGGCGCGAAAAATCCATCGCCGCGCTCGACGAGGCGATGGCCGGCAACAAGGAAATCCTGCTCGCGGCGCAGGAGGTCGCCAAGTTCGAGACGCCGCGCCCGGAGGACATCTACCCCTTCGGCACGATCGGCCAGATCGTGCAGATGCTGAAGCTCCCCGACGGCACGGTGAAGGTGCTCGTCGAGGGCCGCGCCCGCGCGCGCATCATCGACTTTCCGCCGAGCGACAGATTCTTCCTCGCGGTGTTCGAGGAAATCGCCGAGGACGACGCGGCCGACGTGGAACTGAAAGCGCTGATGCGCACGGTGCAGTCCACGTTCGAGCAATACGTCAAGCTGAACAAGCGCATCCCGCAGGATCTTCTGATGACGGTGGCGGCGATCGAAAACCCGTCGCGCCTCGCCGACACCATCGCGACGCACCTCAACATGAAGCTGCACGAGAAACAGGACGTCCTGGAGACCGTCGACGCCCTGCCGCGCCTGGAGAAGATCTACAGCCACATGCGCGGCGAGATCGAGGTGATGCAGGTCGAGCGCAAGATCAAGAACCGCGTCAAAAAGCAGGTGGAGCGCTCGCAGAAAGAGTACTACCTCAACGAGCAGATGCGAGCGATCCAGAAGGAGCTCGGCGACCGCGACGACTTCAAAAGCGACATCAAGGAGCTCGAGGAGCGCGTCGCGAAGAAGAAGATGAGCAAGGAGGCGACGGCCAAGGTCCGCGCGGAAATGAAAAAGCTTCGCCTGATGAGCCCGATGAGCGCCGAGGCGACCGTGGTGCGCAATTACATCGACGCGGTGATCGGCCTGCCGTGGTTTGACATGGCCGACGAAAACCACGACATCGACCGTGCCGAAGAAATCCTCGACGAGGACCACTACGGTCTGGAAAAGGTGAAGGAGCGCATCGTCGAATACCTCGCGGTGCATCACCTGGTCGGCAAGATGAAAGGGCCGATCCTTTGCCTGGTGGGCCCGCCGGGCGTCGGCAAGACGTCCCTTGGCAAGTCCATCGCGCGCGCCACGGGCCGGCCGTTCATCCGCCTGTCGCTCGGCGGCGTGCGCGACGAGGCGGAGATCCGCGGGCATCGCCGCACCTACATCGGCTCCATGCCCGGCAAGATCATCCAGTCGCTGCGCAAGGCCGGCGCGAACAATCCCGTCTTTCTTCTCGACGAGGTGGATAAACTGTCGAGCGACTATCGCGGCGATCCGGCGAGCGCGCTTCTGGAGGTGCTCGATCCGGAGCAGAACCACACCTTCAACGATCACTACCTCGATCTGGACTACGACCTTTCGCACATCATGTTCGTCACCACGGCGAACTACCTGGACGCGATCCCCGCGCCGCTGCGCGATCGGATGGAGATCATCCAGCTTCCCGGATATTCGGAATACGAAAAATTCGAGATCGCGCGGCGCTACCTCGTGCCCAAGCAGCTCGAGGCCAACGGACTGACGGGCCACAAGGTGGCGTTCGCGAACTCCGCGATCCTGCGCGTGCTGCGCGAATACACGCGCGAAGCCGGCGTGCGCAATCTGGAACGCGAGATGGCCGCGATCTGCCGCAAGGTGGCGCGCAACATCACGCGCAAGACGAAAAGCGCGAAGCGATCCGTTCGCGTCACCGCGCAGAACATTCCGAAATACCTCGGCGTGCCGCGCTACCGCAGCGAACAGATCGAGGAGCGCGACCTGATCGGCCTTGCGACCGGCCTTGCCTGGACGCACGCCGGCGGCGAGATCCTGCCCGTCGAAGTCGCGATCATGCCGGGCAAGGGCAAGATCGTCATCACCGGAAAACTCGGCGAGGTGATGAACGAATCCGCGCAGGCGGCCTACAGCTACATCCGCTCGCGCGCGCACGAGCTCGGCATCGACAAGGACGTGCAGGAAAAACTCGACCTGCACGTGCACATCCCCGAGGGCGCGATCCCCAAGGACGGGCCGAGCGCGGGCATCACCATCGCCACGTCCATCGCGTCGGCGCTGACGAAAATGCCGGTGCGCCGCGACCTCGCCATGACCGGCGAGATCACGCTGCGCGGGCGCGTCATGCCGATCGGCGGCCTGAAGGAAAAAATCCTCGCGGCGCAACGCGGCGGCATCAAGACAATCGTCATCCCGTCGGAGAACGAGAAGGATCTGAAGGAAATCCCCGAAAAGATCCGGCAGTCGCTCGAGATCGTCATGGTTTCGAACATGGAAGAGGTGCTGCGCCTCGCGCTTGTCGCGCCGGAGGGAAAGTCGCCGTTCGAAAAACCGCCGCCGGCCGCCGATCCCGCCAAGGCGGCTTATACGGATCAGACAGGGGAACTCATTTGAGCAAGCGGAAAGGCTGAAAGCCCGAAAAGACATCGCGGGTCCGGAACGCGGCAGGTTTTTCGTAAGGCGCTGGACATTCGACACTCCGCATCCGGCCCTCGACACTCCCCATATTGACGCCCCGCGCCGCGAAACCGTAAGTTGCGGATAACGGTGCGAAAACGCGTCCGCGCCGACATCCATATCGTGAATATCCATCGGGAGCCGTCATGAGTGCGAACGAAACGCCCGCGGGCGAGCCGATCGATCTTGCCGATGTCATCGCCGACCTTCGCGACCGCATCGCGCAGCTCGAGATGCGCCGCGACGAGCTGAACGCCGACGTCGACGCGGCGAACGCCAAGCTCGAAAAGGCGGAGTCGAAACGAGGCAAGGTGCGTCCCGAGGTTTTCGAAAAGGTCGTCGCCGAATACGCGCACGCCAAATCCGAATCCGAGGCCGCGCGTGCGAAAATCGATCGCGAGGCCGTGAGCCTTCGCGTGGACCTCGATCTCGCCGAAACCACATTGCGCGAACGCGAGGAAGCCGCGCGTCTTGCGGAAGAGGCCGCGCGCCGCGCCGAGGAAGAAGCGCGCCGTCGCGCGGAATCCGCGACGTTGCCACCCGCGGAACGGCAGGAGATCGAGCGGCGCATCGAGGAATACCGGGCCGAGTCCGGGCGCATCGAATCCGAACTCGAGGAACCGGACAAAGCGCTCGAGGAACTCGAGTTCCGCCGCGACATGGACGAGTTCGCGACGGATGACGAATACGAAAAGGCCGTCGGTCCCGTGCGCGAGACGATCGAGCGCTTGCGTGGACGGCTTGCCCAAATCGAAGGCGAATCGGCCGAGCTGCGCAAGACGCTCGAAGAAGACGCCGCGAAGGCGCAAGCCGCCGCCCGGCCTGTCGAGGCGGCGCCGGCGATCGCGGACTCGGCGGACGATCAAGCCGGCTGGTCCTGGGCCGACTCCGGCGGCGCGGCGCGGGCCGAGGGCGAGGT
>JAIOHV010000085.1 GCA_019912885.1 bacterium | reverse complement strand
CCCCGTGCCCGCGCCCGTGCCCGCGCCCGTGCCCGCGCCCGTGCCCGTGCCCCGTGCCCAGATGAATAGTCTGGAAGTCTGGAAGTCTTGTCACCCTGAGCGGAGCGAAGGGTCTCGCCCCGCGCCGGCACGAACGATGATCCTTCGCTTTGCGCAGGATGACAATGATTCGGACGATCGAAATGGCTCCGCCGATGAAAAAAAACGCCCCGCGTCGCCGCGAGGCGTTTTGCATCTCGTCGTTTCGCGAATCGTGTTGCCGCCTCGTTACCACCCGCTCCCTGACGGTCGCGGCTCTGATCGTCGCGTCAGCGCAAGCAAACCGCGAAATCGCTCGCCAGGCCGAGCACGTCAAACCCGCCGCCGGCGATCTCGACAAAATACGCCACTTCGCGCGCGCACGCCGCGGCTTCGAGCAGTTCGCCGAGCGACTCGCACGCCGGGAACGCGTCGTAACACGTGTTCAGGCAGAGCGCCTCGTCCGCGTCGGTCAACGCCTCGTCGCGGCATGCGGTGTCGCAAAGCGCGAAATCGCCGCACACGGATTCGCCCGCCGCGAGGCACCCGACAAAGCCGTCGCCGGCGTCGTCGGCGCACAGGCCGATTTCGTCCGCGACGCGGCCGGCCGGCACGCCGTGCGTCAACCGATCCTGCGCACGCACGACGCACGCGCCCGCCGCGTTGGCGAGATCGTCGAAACACGCGGCCTCGGCGCCGCTCACCAGCCAGTCCGCGCCGCCCGCGTCGAGATAGTCTCCAAGTTCGTCCGCGCCGAAATCCACGTTCAACGCCGCGAAGTCTTCCATCAGCGCGAACGCCTCGTCGAAGTCGTCGGCGGACTTGCAGCCCTCGCAACCCGAGCAGCCGCAGCTTCCCTCGGGCAGGCGGTCGCCGGAGTCCTCGGGCGGGCCGACGGTGTCGTCATCGAGGTTTCCGGAATCGTCGTCGTCGGTCTCGTCGAAGTCCTCGAACTCCTCCTCGTCGTCGTCGCCGGAGTCGTCGTCGTCATCGTCCTGATCGCAGGCGATGGCGGCGCCAAGCGCCAGCAAGACGACAAGCGCGAAAGCGCAGAACAAGGACCACAAGCGCGCGTTCATAACCTGAACCCCCCTGTCGTTCATTTTCGGACGGCGCACTATACACCAAACACGCCAAACGCAAGAACGATGCGAACGGGAATGTGGATGGAATCGCCCTCCGGCGTCGTGGCCGTCCATGATGTCCATTCGGTCCATCATGTCCATTCCGGCGCCGTCGCTCCCCGGGAGCGCAGGTGTCCCGCCTGCTTTGATTGCCCCCTCTACTCCAGCGTCGCCAGCCGCTCCGACACGACCTTCGCAAGCTGCGGACCGGTGCGGCGTGCAAGTTCGTACTCCTTGCGCGCGGTTTCGATGTCGCCCTGCGCGCGCGCGATCTCCGCAAGATACAAATGCGCCGGCGCGTATCCCGGATTCGCCGCGAGCGCCTGATGAAGCGCCGTCGCCGCGCGCGGATCGCCGGAGAGGTACAACGACTCCGCGAGCCGCGTCATCATCCCCGGATCGCCCGGGATGAGATCGAGCACCTGTTCGAATTCCTCCGCCGCTTTCGCGAACGCCTGCCGCGAGAAAAAATAGTTGCCAAGATTGATGTGCGCCTGCGCCTGAAAGTCGATCGCGTCCTGGCGGTAGAGCTGCCGCGTGACGCCCGTGGCGCGACCGCCGGTATCGCGCTCGACGACCTGACCGTGCGGACGGGCCGGGCGCGTGCGCCAGTCGGGATCCGTGTAGCGATAATTCCAGCGCGACAGATCGACCGGCGCGTCGCGCGATTCGACGACGCGAAACAGCGTGCCGCTCGGGACAAACATGATCGGCCGCGCCGGCGTCACGCGCGGGATCGTCGTGAACACCAGTTCGCGCCCGCCCTTCCGCGCCACCTCCACGAGCGATACGACGGCGTCCGTCAGCGTCAGGTCGCGATCGAGCGGCGGCACGGTCACGCCGTGGCGTCGCTCGAGGTAGCGCCGATACCACGCGAACGAGATGAACGGCTCCCACACCGGCGTCACGTCCGGGCGCTCACCCGCGACGGCCTGCACGTAGGCGACGATCGAACACGCGGAGTCGCCGCGCACCACGAATAGCCCGCCCTCGCCGACGCTCGAAAGCAGGTTGCGCCCGTAGTCGAGCGGCAGCACGTCGTCGCGCCGGTCGAGCAGCGGTGCGTTGACGTAGAGCTGCGGCGCGAGAATCACCGCGCCGCAAAACGCCGCGATCGCATTTCGGCGAACGGAGCCACGCCCCCCCGTGCCGCGACCGTCAGGGAGCGGGTGGTTGGCCCCGCCACTTCGCGTTTCTTCCTTCAAAATAGACCGCACGCACGCATCCGCCCCCAACCCGATCGTGACCGCCATCGGCACCCACGCGGCGATGAGCCACATGTCGTATTCGCCGCCCTTCACGTACACCGCGGACAAAAGCGTGATGGGAAGCATGGCCAGCAACAGCGGGATGACAACGTCGCGCCGCCCGCGCGCCGCCCACAAGCCGAACAACGCGAGCGCGAGCCCCGCGGGAAAAAATTGCAGATACGCCTCGTGCCCCACCGACGCGACGCGGCTTGCGAGAAACGCGAAGTTCTTCTCGTTGCCGACAAACGTCCCCATCGTGACGTGCTTGAAAAAACCCTTCACCGAAAGCACGTCGCCCATGACGAGATAAGGATCGGTCAGCGCGATGAGCGGCAACACGAAAAACGGAACGAGCGCGCACGTCGCGACGATCGACGCGCCGATGCCGATCTCGCGCCACGCGCCGCCGCCCGACTTGTAGCGCCACGCGGCATACAACATCAGCGGCGCCATCGCCGCGGTCATCGGATGCACGCCGAAGGACAGGCCAAAGACCGCGCAGGCCAGATAGATCGAACGGGGATTGAGGATTGAGGATTGAGGATTGAGGGGAACGCCGCGCGCACGATCAGAGCCGCGCGCACGACCAGAGCCGCGCGCACGATCAGAGCCGCGCGCGTGAACAGAGCCGCGACCGTCAGGGAGCGGGTGGCCGGCGCCGGCACTTCGCGCATCTCCCACCACAAACCACAACAACATCGCCGTCAGCAGCGCGTTCGGCGCGTAAACCTCCGCGTTCGTCGCCTGCATCCAGAGGCTGTAACTGAACGCCAGCGCAAGGCCCGCGACGGCGCCGGCC
>JAIOHV010000084.1 GCA_019912885.1 bacterium | reverse complement strand
TCGGTAAGCGCGGCCTCGCCCTGGGCCAGGTTGATCTCCGCTGATTCGTATTTATCGCCGAGCAACTGCGCCACGTTCGCAAGGCCGGCCGAGGGCGTCTTTTCGCCGTGGCCGGTCAGGAAGCCGAGCCGGGGCGTTTTCGTGCGGACGAGCTGCGCGATGCGGCTGGTGAGCTGGTATTCCAGGTCGTCCACCTCGCGCACGAGCGGCAGCGTCTCCTGCTTGTCCTGATACGCGAGGGCGACGCCCATGTAGACCTTGACGACCTGAATCTGGTCCTTCTCGAATTTGTTGACCTCGACCTTCGGAATCTGCGCCGCGTTCACCTTTGCGATGACGGCCGGATCGGGCTCGCCGCCCGCGCCGGTGGCGTCGGGATCGACGAACTCGAAGGTCAGCTTGCCGTTCGAGGCGTTGCGATACTCCTCGAGCTTGTCGCGCAGCACGCGTTCGTGCGCGTTGAACGGCGCGGGCAGGTTGCGCGAGAAGTACGCCGTCACGCGGAGCTGGTCGCGCAGATCGCCGAGGATCGACCGCGTGCCGTCCGTGAGCGTGTAGATGCGGTCCTCGGTCAGGTCGGCGCGCGCGTACGCCTGCGAAGATAGCGCGTTGACGGAAATGAAGCAGCCCACCGCGCCGCCGATGTAAAGCCAGCGATTAAGCCGCCATTTCGCGGAGTGGTCGGAGAGCCGCGTGTGCAGCGCCTGCGCGGTCGCGAACAGGAACAGCGCGGTCAGCGAGAACGTGTAGATCACGTCGCGCGTATCCACGACGCCGCGGCTGATGTTCTGGAAGTGGTGATCGACACCGACAAATTCCACGAGGCTCTGCAATCCCGCGGGCACGAACGGCAAGAGCAGGTCGAGCACGAACAGCACGAGGCCGACGACGAACGCGACGATGAGTGAGACGACCTGGTTTCGCGTGATGGCCGAGGCGAACAGCCCAAGCGAAACGAACGTGGCGCCAAGAAACAGCAGGCCGATGTAGCCGCCGATGACCGGGCCGCCGTCCAGATCGCCCACGAACGAAACGCTGATCGGGTAGGAAAGGGTGAGCAGCAGGTAGATGCCAAGCAGCGTCCACGCGGCGAGGAACTTGCCCGCCACGATCTCCCATTCGTGGATCGGCAGCGTGAGCAGCGGCTCGATCGTGCCCGTCTTTTTCTCCTCGGCGAACAGCTTCATCGTCACGGCCGGGCCAAACAGCACGAACGACCATGCGGCGAAACGGAAGAAGGTGCGCAGGTTCGCCTGGCCGGAGACGAAGAACGTCTGGAAAAAGAAGTACCCGATGCCGATCAGCAGAACGCACAGCACGATGTACGCGATCGGCGAGTTGAAGAACGTGCGCAGCTCGCGCTTGTAGATCGAGAGAATGCGTTTCATTTCGCCGCCTCCCCGCGGGTGAGGTGCGCGAAGATCTGCTCGAGGCTCGCCGCCTCGCCGCGCAGCTCGGCGATCTTCCAACCGTTTTTGACGGCGGCGTCGAAGATCAGCTCGCCAGGGTCGCGTCCCGCGCCGTCCACGGCGATCTGCAGCACGTGCCAGCCGTCGTCGCCGGCCACACGCTTCGCGTCGCGCACGCCCGCCACGGATTTCAGCACGGCGGTCGGATCGGCGCCGGCCTTCACGCGCGCGTGCAGCACGGCGCCGTGCGTGCGTTGCTCGAGATTCGCGGCCGTGTCGTCGGCGACGATCCGTCCCTTGTTGATGATCAGAACGCGCGAGCACATCGCCTCGACTTCGGCGAGGTTGTGCGTCGAGAGGATGATGGTTTTCGTCTTGCCGATCTCGCGGATGAGCCGGCGGATTTCCACGATCTGGTTCGGGTCGAGGCCGCTCGTGGGTTCGTCGAGGATCATGATCGGCGGGTCGGTCAGCGCCGCGGTCGCCAGGCCCACGCGCTGGCGGTAGCCCTTGGACAGCTCGCCGATGTCTTTGGTCATCACCTCGGCGATGCCGTACAGCCCCGCGTTCTTGCGGATGCGATCGCCACGCTCGCCGGGGGTCAGCCCGCGCACCTCGCCGACGAAGTCCAGGTACTCCAGCACCATCATGTCTTCGTACAGCGGGTTGTTTTCGGGCAGGTAGCCGATCAGCGCTCGCGCGGCCTCCGGGTCGCCGCCGAACGGCGCGCCGCCGATCGCCACGTCGCCCTCGTCGGCGCCGAGAAATCCGGTGATCATGCGCATGGTCGTCGACTTGCCCGCGCCGTTCGGGCCGAGGAAGCCGACGATCTCGCCCGGATCGACGGAAAACGATATCCGGTCGACCGCGAGCGTCGCGCCGAATCGCTTCGTCAGATTGTTGACCTGTATCATCGACATGGTGTTTGGCCTCGATGAGAAACCGCAAGGACGCAAAGGTTAAACGTATCGTCCGGAAGGCCGGTCACCCCCAAAAAGCGTCCGGCGCAAGGTGTTTACCGCATCGGGGCGGGAAGGATCAAGACGGCGGTCTTCGCTCGAGCGACAGGACGAGTTTCGCCAGCACGCGATTGACCGGCGCGTCGATGTGATGCGCCGCCCCGATGCGCACGATCGCGCCGTTGATGTCGTCGATCTCGGTGCGCCGCCGGGCGATAAGGTCCGAGAGCATCGACGAGCGATTGGCCGCCGTCAGCCGCGCGACCTCCAGGCAACGCGATTGAAGCGCCGCGCGGTCAAGCGCCACGCCTTCGGCGCGTGCGACCTCGACCGCCTCGCCCACGGCCTCGATGGCCAGGCCGCGCGCGTCGGCGTCGCTCGCGATGAAGCCGTTTGGCACGCCGAGAATCGCCGTCAGGGCGTTGATGCCCGCATTCACGGCCACCTTCTCCCAGATGTCCGCGAGGATGCGGGCGCTTGTCGTGGCCGCGAAGCCCGCCGCCGAAAACGCGGCCGCGATCGCCTCGGCGTCGTCGTCGCCCGTCTCGCCGACCGCGCCGATGCTTGTCAGGCCCTGGCCCGTGTGACGCACGCGGCGCACGCCCTCGCGCAGCGCCGCCTCGGTCGTCGTGCCCGCGAAAAGGCGGGCGGGGTCGACGACCTCGGCCAGCCGCTCGACGTTGCCAAGACCGTTTTGCAGCGTCAGCACGCGCGCGGCGTTTCGCAGAAGGCCCGCGTGCTCGCGCGCGGCGCGGCTTGTGTCGTACGACTTCACGCACGCGACGGCGAGATCGAACGGCTCGGCCGTCGCGGCGTGCGCGTGCGCCGAGCGGACGCGATCGCCCTCGACGAGTTCGATCGTGACGCCCGCGCCGTCTTCCCCCGCGCGGCCGACAAGCGCCACATCGTGCGCGGCGTCGGCCAGGCGTGCCGCGAATAGTAGCCCCATCGCGCCGGGGCCGACGATGGCGACGCGCATCAGGCGCCCTCGCGTCGCCACTCGAGGCGCGCGTAGTTTTCGTGGTTGTGCATCGACTCCAGGCTCACCGACTCGACGGTGAACCAGCGGATGTTTTCGTCCTCGGCCAGGCGGCGCGCGACCTCGAGCGCGATCTCCTCGTGCGAGCGCGGGTTCTCGTACGCGCGCAGCGTCACGTGGCGCTCATCCGGGCGCTTGAGCAGCGAATACAGCTCGCTAGAGGCGCATTCCTCGACCAGATTAATGACGTCCTCGATCCAGATGATGCGCCCGAACCGGAGCGCCACCGTCACGACGCATCGCTGGTTGCGCGAGCCGTGGCGCTCGGGATCGACCGACGCGGGGTGGAGGATCGTCACCGGCACGCGCACCTCGACGCCGACGTTCACGCGCGCGCCCGACTCGCCGGGTTCGGCCTCGCCAAGGATGCGGCACTCGTATTCCAGCAGCCCGGACAGCCCGGAAACGGGCGCCTTTTTCGCGACGAAGTAGGGGAACGAAAACTCGATGCGCGCGCGCCCGGCGTCAAACGCTGAGAGCATGTCCGCAAGAATCGCCGGGACGTTTTCGGCGGTCATTTCCCCGCTGTGGCGATTGAGGATGTCGACCAGGTCGGCCTCTTCCGTGGCCAACATGGGTCGCGCGAGGTCCACCGACATATCGACGTTCGCGACGGTGTGTTGCCTTCCTTCGGTGCGGTCGAGCACGGCGACGGGGTAGGTGATGTTCTTGACGCCGACGCGTGAAAGCCGCGGCGCCGCGCCGGCGGATGGGGCGCCGCTCATGGGGCGTCGGAGAGGTCGGCGATCTGGCGAAGCAGGCGTTCGCGATCGTCGTCGGACATGTGAAAGGTGTGTTCATCCGCCGGGAACGCGCCGGACTCGACCTCGCCGCGGTATTCGACAAGCGCGCGGCGCATCTCCCGTTCCACCTCGGCGAAACGCTTCACGAAACGCGGCGTGAACCCGGAGCGGATGCCGAGCATGTCGTGGAAGACGAGCACCTGGCCGTCGCACTCGGCGCCCGCGCCGATGCCGATGGTGGGGACCGCGATACCCTGGGTGATTTCCCGCGCCAATTCATGCGGCACCATTTCGAGCACGAGAAGGAACGCGCCGGCGTTCGCGAGGCCGCGCGCGTTTTCGTAGATCACGATCGCCTTGTCCGCCGTATTGCCTTGCACGCGGTAGCCGCCGAGCAGGCCGACGGTCTGCGGCGTCAGGCCCAGGTGCCCGACGACGGGGATGCCCGCTTCGACCATCGCGCGGACGACGTCGATCATCGGCCCGCCGCCTTCGAGCTTCACCGCGTCGGCGCCCGCCTCCTTCATGAAGCGCGTGGCGTTTTTGATCGCGTCGCCGATACCGGCGTTGTAGGAGCCGAACGGCATGTCGGCGATCAAAAGCGCGTGCTGCACGCCGCGGCGGACCGCCTTCACGTGGTGCAGCATCTCGTCCATCGTCACCGGCACCGTGTCGCGATAGCCGAGCACGACGTTGGCGAGCGAATCGCCGACGAGCACGGTGTCGATACCGGCTTCGTCCACGAGCTGCGCGCCGGGGTAGTCGTAGGCCGTGAGCATGGTGATCTTTTTGCCCTCGGCCTTTTTCTTCTGAAGGTCCGCGATGCCGATTGGTTTCTTTTTCGCCATGGCCCCCGCTCCCGAATGGGAAAGCGAAAGGATAGCGGAAGCGCCCCGCGCGGGGCTAGACCCTTCGCTGCGCTCAGGGTGACAACGCTCGCGCCCGTGTCATTCGTCGCGCGCCTGTCATTCTGAGCGAAGCGAAGAATCTCGCCGGCAAACCATGGAAACCCTTCGCTGCGCTCAGGGTGACAACGCTCGCGC
>JAIOHV010000083.1 GCA_019912885.1 bacterium | reverse complement strand
GAGGTACGCCGCGCGCCAGCAGCCCGCTGACCGGCTTCCTTCGGGCCGGCGAATCCCGGGCGTCGTCATGACGCGCGCCGGCTCTTTCGCCGAAATTTTTGAAACGCTCGATCGCGGCGCCATCGCGGCGGCGCTCGATCGCGCGACCGGCGACGACGTACGCGCGAGTCTTTCTCGCGGCGCTCGCATGACCGGCGACGCGATCGCCCTGTTTTCCCCGGCGGCGGCCGAACTCCTTGAGCCGATGGCGCAGTCCGCGCGCGCGGTGACCGAACGGCGCTTTGGCAAGGTCATTCAACTCTACGCGCCGCTTTATCTTTCGAACGAATGCGCGAATGTCTGCACGTATTGCGGGTTCTCCGCGGATGTGGAAATCCCGCGCGTGTCGCTGTCGCCCGATCAGGCGGTTCGCGAGGCGGAATATCTGCGCGAACAGGGCTTTCGCCACATCCTGCTTCTGACCGGCGAGATGCGCGGGCACTACAACGTCGCGGACATCGCGCACGTGGCGTCGCGCTTGCGCGGGCGTTTCGCGTCGATCGGCATCGAAGTCTTCCCGATGTCGCGCGACGAATACCGCATGCTCGCGGATGCGGGCATCGACGCGCTGACGCTTTATCAGGAGACGTACCATCCGGATGTGTACTCGGAACTTCACACCAAGGGGCCCAAAAGCCGGTTCGCGCCTCGCTTTCGCGCGGTGGAGGCGGGGGGAGACGCGGGTTTCCGGAGCCTCGGCGTCGGGGCGCTGCTCGGCCTTGCACCGTGGCGCGTCGAGGCGGTGCTACTCGCGCGGCATGCGGCGTATCTGACGCGGCGATTCTGGAAAAGCCGCATCGCCATCAGTTTTCCGCGCGTGAACGCCGCGGAGTGTGGATTCGCCGCGCCGCATCCGGTGAGCGACGCGGATCTCGCGCAGATGATCGTCGGCATGCGCCTGCTGTTTCCGGATGCCGACCTTGTCCTTTCCACGCGCGAGCCCGCCATGCTTCGCGACAACCTCGTCGCGCTTGGCGTCACGCGCATGAGCGCGGGCAGCCGCACGAACCCCGGCGGCTACGCAACGCTTTCGGAGAGCGAATCCGGCGAGCAGTTTGAAATCAGCGACGAGCGCACCGCCGATGAGGTGGCGCGGATGCTCAAATCGCGCGGTTTCGAGCCGGTGTGGAAAGACTTCGACCCCGCCTTCCTCGCATGACGCGGACGGCCGCGCGCATCGAACGGGCGCGGCGCCTTGCCGATGTCGATCTCTATGTCGTCAGCGGCCAGGATGACTCCGCCGGCCGCACGAGCCTTGATGTCTTGCGCGCGGTGCTCGCCGCGGGCGTACGCATGGTGCAGCTTCGCGAAAAATCGATGCCGATGCGCGCGTTGTACGAGCTTGGTCGGGCATTTCGCGAGGAAACCGCGCAAAGCGGCTGTCTGTTGATCGTCAACGATCATGTCGATCTGGCGCTCGCGATCGGCGCGGACGGCGTGCATCTGGGGCAGGACGATTTGCCGACGGCCGCGGCGCGCGCGATCGCGCCGGATCTCCTCATCGGGCGCAGCACGCACAGCGTCGAGCAGGCGGTGGCCGCCGAGCGCGAGGGCGCGGACTACGTGAACATCGGCCCGATTTATCCGACCCTAACGAAAAAAGGCCATTCGACGTTTTTTGGTCCCGCGATCGTCGGGGACGTCTTGCGGCATGTCGGCATTCCCGTCACGTGCATGGGGGGTATCAACGCCGGGAACATCGACGACGTGCTCGACGCCGGCGCGCGTATCGTCGCGGTCGTGACGGCCGTCACGTCCGCGCCCGATATCACCGAAGCGGCGCGAAACTTGAGGCGGATCATGCTCGGCGGGTTTGATTGATCGCCCCGGTTCCGGCATCATTCGAAAAATCCTGTCGGCGAGGGGATCCTGATGAAATGGCGATTGGCGTGTGCGACCGCGCTGTTTTGCGCGATAACGATGATGGCGCTCGATGGCGCGCATTCGGACGAAAACCTTTCGGCGCGTGACGCGGCGGCGTGGCGCACCGGGGCGGCCGAGGCATTTTCCTCGCGCGAGCTTACGGCCGAGGCGCTTGACGGCGTCCTGGACGAGCTTGAAGCACGGAGGCGAAACGCCATCCAAAAGGGCGAGGAGTATCTCGACATCGCGGACTACCCCGAGCTTGTCCGGCAGCGCGATACGCGTGACCCGGACGCCGATCCGATCGATTCGTCAACGCAGTGCGAGTGCTTCATCGACGAGACCTGCTACGCGGATTTCGAGACGAATCCGGAAAACCCGTGCCAGATCTGCATTTCCGTCATCAAGTCCGACGATTGGGTCGGCAACTCTGGCGTGACATGCGACGACGGCGAATTCTGCAACGGCGACGAATACTGTCTCGGTGAAATTTGCTTCTTCCACGTGGGTGCGCCTTGCGAGGACGACGGCCTGATTTGCAACGGCGAGGAAGGCTGCGACGAGGATCTCGACGCATGCACGCACAGCGGCCTGGAATGTCCCGACGACGGCGACTTCTGCAACGGAACGGAGAGTTGCGAGGAGCCGCTCGGCTGCGTGTCGTCGGACGCCCCGTGCGGGGATGACGGTCAATTCTGCAACGGTTTTGAATATTGCGACGAAGACGCCGACGTGTGCCGCGCGTTCTTTTCGAATCCGTGCCCGGACGACGAGATCTTCTGCAACGGCGAGGAAGAGTGCGACGAGTTGGACGACCTCTGTTATCACACGGGAGATCCATGCACGGAGGATGGCCTGTTTTGCAACGGCATCACGACCTGTGACGAAGGTTTGAACGAGTGCCGCTCGACCAATCCGCCATGCGAGAACGACGATCTATTCTGCAACGGCGACGAGACGTGCGACGAAGTGGACGACACCTGCGGGCACACCGGCAATCCTTGCCCGGATGACGGTCTATTCTGTAACGGCGAGGAGGAATGCGACGAAACGGCCAACGCGTGCCGCAACATCAACGAACCGTGCGCGTTCGACGAAACGTGCGTCGAGGAGTCGATGGAATGCGTCGAACCGGAAGACGACGATGCGGCGGACGACGACGACGCCTCCGACGATGACAGCGGCGATGATGACGACGATGCCGCCGACGACGACGGCGGAGCGGATGACGATGACGCCGCGCCGTTCGACGACGATGATGATGACGACGACGGCGGCGCCGGCCTTGGCGGCGGATCGAGCGACGACAGTTCGGGAGGTTGCGGTTGCTGACGCACGGGTAGATACTCAAAAAACCAAAGACGTACAGGCGTCATGGCGACATCGATTACGTGATTTGAAAGCTGTTGTTAATTCCGCTCGTGATGGTAAATCACGCGCGGCATGCTGGGAGGCGTGGTATGAACGGCTGCAAACGTCATCGCGTGTTTCGTTTTCGTGGGGTATCGATCCTTCTCGTCATGGCGGTTATCACCGTCACCCTTGTCCTAGCGCCCGCGAAAAACGTGGGTGCGCAAGACTTTATGGCTCGGACACTGTTTATCATCGGTAATATCAACGGCGCTTTTACGTATCCGCTGCACGCGTACCTCTGGGATGGTTCAGAGATTTCGTTTGGCGCGGATACAAGGCCGGTGAATCGCGACGGCGGCCCGGTCGGTTTGGCGTTTGATCCCAACACGCGACGCCTGTTCGTGACTTACGAATTTTCGCGCACGCTCGACGCCATCGATCCGTATGACGGAACCCAGATCGATATGGTTCCGCTCGACGGTAATCCGAATCCGGACGACCTCGCCGGCATCGACGTTCTGGAAAGCGCGGGTCACCTGTTCGCGGTCGATCGCGATTCCACCGACGTTTGGCGTTTTGACACCACGACGCTCACGGAGGTCGAGCATTGGAACCTGCCGACAGGCGACGGCGCGTGGGGGATTGATGTCGTCGAGGATATCGACGGCGTTGACACGCTTTTCGTTGCCGATACGACCAACGTGGTGCGTTGGTACGATGTCGATAATCACACGGAAACCGGATCCGCGACATTCCTGCAGGGCATCTGCATCGGCGTCGCCGTGTACATGGACGGTAACGATCCCGTGATCTTCTGCACCGCGGAAGGAGGCGGCCACACCCCGCAGGAAAGCTCCTGGGTCCACTACTACCACACCGGCACCGGCACCGAATCGGGCCATTATCTTGGCAACACGACCGGTCGTGGTATCACTGTCGATCAGCAAAACGCCGTCGTATTCGTCGCGGCCGGACCGGAAAGCGTGTTTCTTGGGAAGCCGACGATCCGCGCCATAGATATCGGTACCCTGCAAGAATTTTCAAGAATCGAACTTTCGGGGTCGAATGCCAACTGGAGCCCGACCGATCTGACTTCGACATGGATGGCCTACAGCACGACCATCACAAAGACGAGTCCCTCGCATCCGGCGGGCGAGATTGAATACGCCGATTCGGTGACTTTCGAGATTACGGTGACAAACCACGCGAGCGTCGCGATTCATGAGCTTCCGCTGCGCGATATCTACGACGCGACGCATCTGCAATACGTGTACTCCGACCCGCCGTCGGACGACAACGTCAACGATGGGCAGATCGACTGGTCCGACCTGATCGCGCAAGCGGGAAGCGACCTGCCCAAAGGCGCTTCGATGACCGTCGAGGTGCATTTTCAGGCGCTGCCGTCCGGCTGCGCCACGTTCGCGCAAGGACAAAACACCGCCTTGATGCACGATGCCGAGGACGAAAACGGCGCGGACATCGCGGACGTCTCGTCCGCGTTCTCCTATGAAATCGATTGCGTATGCACGTCCGACGCGCAGTGCAACGACGGACTCTGGTGCAACGGCGAAGAGACTTGCGACGCGGGCGACTGCGTGGCCGGCGACGCGCCGTGCGATATCGGCGAGACGTGCGTCGAAGCCACGGACGCGTGCGTTCCCGCCGGCGATGACGATGCCGATGACGATAGCGCCGACGACGATGACGATGATGATGACGACGATGACGACGACGACGACGACGATGACGACGACGATGACGATGGCGACGACGATGACGATGACGGCATCGATGACGACGCCTTCGATTACGATGACGACTCCGCCGGCGGCGGGGACGACGATGGCGGCGACGACGATGGCGGAGATTCGATCAGCGAGAACGACAGTTCCGGGCGTTGCGGATCGTGACTTGCCGGCGGCGTGCGCGGATCAGGCGGCGGCAGAACGGGCGATGAGGCGGCGCGTGGCCGTGGCGAGGCCGGCGCTAAAGCCGTTTGCCGGCGTCCCTTCGGCCGCGGCGTAAAGGGGCATCGCGTTCATTGCGTCGGCAAGGCGCGCGCGCATCTCGGCCGCGGGTGTCGCGGCGCGATGATCGCCGATCGCAAGGCGAGCCCGCGCGGTCAGATTCAGATACATGACGGCCTCATTGTTCGTCGCCAGACGTTTCGGATCAAAGAGCGCCTGCCCGTAGTCCCACGGCTCTCCGGCCAGCCGCGCCTCCGTCGCCACGAATAATATCGCATCGAGCCTCGCGCGGCGCAGGCCGTTTGGTGCCGTTTGTCTAAGCCGCAAGGCCGTGTCGATGATGTCCGAAAGCGTCGCGCGGTCGGCCTTGCTGCCGGCGCGGCGAACCCCGTCGAGATGGCGATACACGTGGTGTCCGATCGATTCCTTCAGGCGCAGCGCGGGGGCGGGTGATCCCGCCAGCGCGGCGAGACGGTGCGTCGCCTCGAGAAGGCGATACTGCAACAGGATTTCGCGCGCGGCCGGGTTGGCGAAGGAGTAACGCGAGACGAGGGCCGGGAATCCGCCTTCGAAGACCTCCGCGACGCGGCGCGACGAATCGGTGAACGCGCCGCCTTGCGACCCCTGGCCGAACGCGCGGATGTGTTCCTTGAGGAGCAAGGTCAGATCCTGCGGCTTCTTCGCGTACTTCAACCAGCCGTCGTAGGAGAGCATCATCCGCGCCTTGCCGTGCGCGAGCCAATCGACCGCGAAGAACCCGCGAAGATGGTGAAGCACGACATGGTAGAACATTTCCGTCAGCGTCGGCGACGCGGCGGGCGATTTGCCGGCGCGCTCGGCGTACCAGGCTTGATGCTCCGGCAAAATCGCGCCGTCGCCGGCGCGGTCGGCGCCCGCCGTCACGAAAAGGTCGCGCGAACACAAAAACATGTCGAACGGCGCCAGGTCGCGCGTGGAAAGGCGCTCGGCGTTCGGCGCGGAGAATTGCGTGTTGATCCGCGAGAGATCGAGAACGAGGTAGAACGGATCGGCGATCGTCGCGGCCAGCGAGTCGTCCCACGCGAGCGCGGTTGCCGGCGGTTCCACCGACTCGCCGCGCAGTTCGCGGGACTGGCAGACCGGGCAGTGGAAGGTCCGCGGCGTTACCCGGATCGCTTCCGGCGGCAGGGTCTTTTTCGCTGGGGCTTGCCGGGCGGTCATGATCAAGGGAAACATCGGCAATCCGCCGGCGATCCTTGACGATTTTGGCGCCCGGCGCGGCGATCGGCTACAGGTCCTTGACGACCTTGAGCAGGCGGAAAAAAGCCTCGCAATACAGATAGAAGAATTCCGAAAGCAGCGGTTTTCCGGTGCGTTTCAGGTGCCGCTGGCTGTATTGCACGATGTAGTCGAGCGTCTTGACCGGCGCGTACATCTTTCCGTATTTGATGCGCCGCGAGTAGCGCGCGAGGAAGTGCGAATCGAAGCGATTGCGTTGCAGCGCCTCGACGGCGGTGTGCGCGGCGACCTCGGCGCTCTTGAGACCCAGGAAGATGCCGCCGCCGGTGATCGGATTGACGAACCCGCCCGCATCCCCGATCGCAAGGACGCCCTCGCCGTGCAGCTTGTCGGTGAGGTAGGCGGGGATGAGTCCGCTTGTCGTGCGCTCGGACTTGAGTTCCCGCAGGTCGTCGCGCGTGTTGATCCACTGATTCAGCAGACGGCCGATGTTGCCCTGAAGCTGCCGCGCGGGTCCGCCGACGCCGACGTTCAGCGCGTTTTCGCGCGGAAACACCCAGAAGTAGCCGTAAGGCAGCTTGATCTCGTCGAAGATGAATTCGTATTTGTCGTGCGGCGCGTCCGGCAGCGTCAGCTCCATCGCGACGCCGAAGTGCATCGGCGCTGTCGGCGGCAGGCCGACGCGGCACGCGCGCCACGCGATCGTACGGGGGCCGTCGGCGAAGATGAAGATCTTGCCGCTGTAGTTGACCTTCTCGCCGGATTCGCGGTCCAGACAGGAGAGCGTTTTCGTGTAGGGGTCGTAGTCGAGCGCCTTGGTGTTGACCTTCAGCGTCGCGCCGGCTTTCACCGCGCGCTCGGCGAACCACTTGTCGAACTTGGGCCGCTGGATCGAGCTGAAAAGCGGCTTGTCGGACTCGTAGAGCTTGCGCTTGTTGTGCAGGACGATCTCGATCTTGTTGATCGACCGGCCCGCGATATCGTTCGGAAAGCCGTAAAGCTCCTGCAGAAAATATCCGATGCCGCCGCCGCAGGCGTTGAACCAGCCGGGCGAGTGGTCGCGCTCGACAAGCAGCGTCTTCCATCCCTCGCGCGCGACTTCGTAAGCGGCGTTTCCGCCGGCCGGGCCCGCGCCGACGACAACGCAGTCATAGGTCGATGTCTTCATGAAATGTCCCGAAATTGCGCCAGTCTTGTTATCAATATGACAAGGCCGGCCGCAACGAAAAGCCCCCGGTAAATCGCCTGGTACCGACGGTCATAGGCCTCGTGCGGCTTGGGCCGGAAAAGCGACAGCGCTATAGCATGGAACGGGTAGATCGCCAAGAACGGCCACGACCATTTCCACGGCACGATGCCCGCCGCGGACACCAGCGCCAGATAGGCGACCCAAAAAGAAAAAAAGCCGAAAGCGACCTTCAACATGATGCGCGGGCCGAAGACGACCGCGTTGGTGCGCAGGTGCATTTCCTTGTCGGCGTCGTAATCCATGACCTCGTGATTGAGGTGGCCGGCCGCGAAAACGCCCGCGAAAAAGACCGAAAGCGCCACGCCGGTTGCGTCGATTGGCGCGAACACGGCGTAGCCGAGAAGGAACTGAAGGACGCCTCCCGTGAAGTGGATCACATTTCCCCAGAACGGCCGCGCCTTGGCGAGGATGTCGGGGTGCGAATAGGGCGTCCACACCGCCGCGATCGCGAGCGCGATCGGAAAGCATTGCGGAAACCAGCGGATGTAAAAGAAAACCGCCACCGCGATCCCGGTATAGATCACCGCCAGAAGCTGCCCGGGCGTCACGTCGCCGGTCACCGCCGGATGACCGCCAAGGCGCGCGTTTTCGCGATCGGTCTTAAGGCCGCCCCACGAGTTCAGCACGTAAACGTAAATCACGAGCCCGTAGGTCGGCACGAGAAAGCGGGCAATCGTCATGATGACGTCCGCGTCCAGGCGATCGATCGCGAACAGCACGCCCACGAGCGGAAACCCGCACATGAGCGTGGATTCCACGGCGCGGATGGTTTTCAGGAAAAGGATCGCGCGCCGGATCATCGCATTTCGGGAAAGTTCCGCGTGATGCCGTCTTCGTCGTAGTCGTCAAGCGGCACGAGGCGCGGACCGTCCGGCGTCCACCACATTACCCACGCGGGCTCATTGGGAAAGTGCTTTTCCCTGAACGCGCGATTGCGTTTCGCGCCCAGGTTCAGAAAGAAATTCAAATCGTCGCCGAGCAGTGGGCTCGTGTTGCGATGGCCGGCCACCCACGAATCCTGCGCGTCGGACTTGATGTAGAAATCCGTGAAGACGATTCCCGCTTCGATGCCGCGATCCCGGATCAGTTCGTACGGTTCGTTGATCGGCTCCACCGTCTTTACGAGCGCGCGCAATTCGGTTTGCGTCGTTGTGGCAAAAGCCAGGAGGACGGCGAAGGCGACGAAGGTCGCCGTGTGCTCCGCGGGCGCGATGCCGGCGTAGCTTTTGGCGATCCAGTCGCGCGCGGCGAAGATCCCGCGAGCGGACAGGATGACAAGCGGCGCGAGCAACTCGTAATAGAGCACGGGCCCGGTTTCCGCGACGCCCGGCCAGAAAAAGAAGACGTAAACCGCGAACGTCATCGGCAACGGCAGAAAAAGCAGCCATTCGAAGGCCTTTTTCCCCGGGCGCACCAGCCAGACGAAAAGCGCCAGCAGGCTGATCGGCCAGCCGAACAGCCACACGTTCAGGCGCGCGAAATTGTTGATGAGATTCCGCAGGCCGGCCCGGGGCGTGTGGTAAATGTTCCATGCGCCGCGTTCAAAACCGAAGGGCCCGTCGTGCGGCGTGTTGCCCTCCCACACGGCGTGGTAATTCGTGCGCAACGGCGAACCGTTCACGCGATCGTTCAGCAGCAGATATCCAGCCGCGAACACGGCGAGAATCGCCGCGAGCACGACGATCCGCTTCGCGTTGCGGCGCGCCGCGAGGCGAATGCGGGGGCGGCCGTTTCGCTCGACGCGCGCGAACATGGACGCGGCGAGGATCAAGGCGGCCGGGCCGGCGAGCAAGATCGCGGTCGTACTGCGGATGTGGAACATCGCGCCGAAACAGATCGCGGTGAGCGCGGTGTCGCGCCATCCGCCTCCGCGCGCGGTTCGCAGCGCGAAGACGCCAAACCACGTCAGGAAAAGCAGCGTGGACGAATGCGCGAGCAGGGTCGCGCTTGTCATCAGGAACATTGGCGAGGTGACAAGCAGCACGGTCGCGACAAGCGCCGTGGCGCGGTCGTACAGATCGCGCGCCAGGACGAAGACGCCGATCACGGTCAGGAACGCCGCGAGCAGATTCATCAGGTGCGGAAGGCCCGCGAAGATGCCGGGCAGAAGGAAAATGCTGTGCCCGAACGGATATTGCCCGTAAACGGTGCCTTCGTTGACGAGAAAGATGTTGTCGCCGAAAAGCCGGTCCTCCGGCGGCAGCGAGGGCAGGGTCAGGCGCCCGGAGGCCAGGATGCGCGCCTGGAAGACGTACACGTTTTCGTCGTCGGTGATCGGCGTGCGGTCAAGGACGAAAAAGGCGACGGCGATGGAGGCCGCGGTGGCGATGCCCGCCGCGGCGATCGCGAAACGGCGCGCGTGCTTGTCGTCGGCGACAAGGCGCCGGCCAAGCGAAAGGATCGCCGGCCCGGCGCGCCTCGCCGTCGCCAGCGTTAGCATGAACGCCGCCGGCAAGAGAAGGAGCAGGGCGGACATGAACATCCGCTCCTCGCGCGTCAACGTGAGGATCCAGTTTCGGCCTTCGTCGTCCCAACCGTATTTGCGCATGTCGGCGAAACCACCGGCGAACGTATCGATCAGGAAATATCCGCCGATGAGCGCGAAGGACCAGAAAAGAAGGAAGAACGGCGAAAAAGGCTTCGCGCGGGCAAGGTCTTCCTCGGGCGCGAGGTAGAACGGATCCTCGTTGGGGCGAAGCGCCGACGATGTCGAGATAATTTCTTGCGTCATTTCCATTTCGAAAAGCGTCAGACGTTACGGATATTCGCTTGGACAAGTCAACGCGATCGGCGTTCGCGGCCCGAGCGCCCGGCACGCCGCGCGGTCAGAAGCGCAGTTCGACGCCCCCGTGGAGGAATCGCCCCGGCATCGGATATCGGCGCGCTGTTTCGTAATACACGTCGGTCAGATTGTCACCCGCGACGTAGAGCTCGAAAAGCTCGCGGTACGTATACGAAATTTTGGCGTGCAGGAGCGAATAAAACGGCTGGCCGCCGATCGCTTCCGTTTGCGGGTCATCCCACGCGCCGACGTATTCATAGCCGATCATCGCGCCCAGGCCGAACGGAAATCGGTAGCCCGCGAGCACGTTCGCGAGGTGCCGCGGTTGAAAAAACGCATCGCGTGACGCATCCGTTTCGCGCGACTGCTCAAACGTGTAGTCCGCGCGCACGTGCAGACCCTCGAACGGAGCGGCGGCGATCGCCGCGGTGCCGCCGCCGGACACGACCTCACCGAGATCGACATGCGGTCCCGTCTTGTCCCCGGATTCAGACGTCGCGTATCCGATCGCGCCGTCAACCTGATGGCCAAATCCGACGAGCGTCGTCGTGATATGGCGCGGCCAGCGCTGGCGCAACCCCAATTCCGCCTGACGAATCGTTTCCGCCTCAAGCTCACGGTCGCCGAACTCGGGCGTCAACACCTGATCGGGCGTCGGGTGACGCGAGGTTTGCGAGGCGGAAACATGCAGCGTACCGCCTTTGTAGGGCGTCACGACGATGCCCGCGCGGCAGGCGGGGTTTTCGTACGGATCCGTTTCGAGCGTCACGCCTGTTGCTGATTCGCGCGCCAGCGTGGCGCGATCGAAACCGCCGCCGAACGTGAAGGCGAGCCAGTTCGTGGGGCGGATGTCGTCCTCGATCGCCGCGTGGAGCGAGGAAAGCGTCCACGCGACGCGCGGGTCGGCCTCGATCCACGTTTCGACATCGCCGCGCCGGATCTCGCCCGTCAGACGCACGCGCGACCATCGCCCGAAATCGAGCGTCGGCCAAAGCGCCGCGCCGAAGATCAGGTCCCGCTGGTGATGCTGCGTGCGGGTGTTGTCATCGAAATTCGCGGCTCCGGCGACGTCGCGCCGGACGAGGTCCTCATGCACATACCCGACGCCGCCGATCTCGACCTCGTCCACGGGATTCGAAAACAGGTTGAGTTGCGCCGTTGCGCGTCTTCGGTAGCCGAAGCGGTCGAACACGCCGCGCCGCCCGCCGATTTCGTTCGGCAACTCGGTGACGTCCTCGTCGTATGAACCGGTCGCGTACACGTTGATCACGCGGGGAATCTCGACGCCCGCGCGCCCGCGAAAGGCGTCGCGCCGCCGGGCCGTGCCGCGGATCGCGCCGTTGTGCGCCTCCTGGAATTCGTTTTCGAGCTCGGCCGGCGCGGGGGCGGATTCGCGGTCGTCGTGACTCGCGGACGCGGCGTAGGTGAAGGCCTCCTGCGTGTCGCCAAACCATAACCGGTACCAACCGGCCTCGCGGTCGCCCAGGTCCACACCGAACGCGCCGGTGAATTCGTCGCCCGCGTGCCGGGTGAAGATTTCGACGACAGCCGCCGCGCGGCCGGTGTCGTAACGCAATGACAGCGGTCCCTGGACGACGCGCACAAGCGCCGCGCCCGCGAGCGAGATGCGCGACAAATCCTCCGAGCCAAGCAGCGCGTCGCCGACGGGAACGCCGTCGATGATGACGGCGATCTTCGTCGCATCGAAGCCGCGCGACCGGGCGATCGTCCGTTGCCGGCGGCCAATCCATTCGCCGTTTGTCACATGCATGCCCGGCACGAGCGTCAGAAGGCTCGCCAGATCGCGCATATGCAAGGCGGAGATGTCGTCCGGCCCGAACTCCCAGACGGTCGCGGAATCCTCGCCGGCCGCGTCGCGTTCGGGATGAAGGCGGCGCGCGGTGTCGAATTCGTGGTAAGTGCGATCGAGGAAGGGAGAAAGGAACGGATCCTCGTCGCCCGCCTCGGCCGCGGCCGGGCGCGCGGGAACGGCGACAAACCCGGCCAGGGCTGCCAGCAGCGTTGCCGCAACAGCGGCACGGACAAGGATGATGTGGCGGAACGGCGATTTTCGAGCCATGAAGCCCCTTTGGGTCGGGCAATCTTAGTGGGGGGTCAGGGGGCGCGCAATCATTATCCGGACCATACGGCCGGCGAACGGCGCGGCTCCTTGCGGCGATCCGGTTCGCGAACTTAAATGGCGGTCAGTCCCATGACAATCGACGACCGAGCTTTGGCGCGGCTAGCGCCGACGGATTCGCCCCGAGGCGCCGCGACCGTTTTTCTCGCGTTCGTGCTGCTTACGTTTCTCGTTTATGGCGGCGGGATTCGCGGGCCGTTTCTCTACGACGACGATGCGTATATCTCCGGCAATCCGACAATCAAGGATCTGTCGCGCGCGTTCGCGACGTTCGGGCGCCCGGAGGCGTTGACCGGCGGGCAATTCAACCATCTCGCCTACAGACCGCTCATGCCGATCGTGTACGCGATCTTGTACGCGCTGTTCGGCGACGCGACGCCCGGCTACCACGCGGCGAATCTCATTATTCACGCCGCGGCCGGCGTTTTTGCTTTTCTTGTCATGCGGCGGATGCGCATCGATCCGCGCGCCGCGCTCGTCGGTGCGGCGATCTGGCTTTTGCATCCCGTGCACGTGGAAAACGTCGCCTCGGTGAGCGGTCTCGACGACATCCTCGCCGCCGTCTTCGCGATGGGCGCAATCCTGGGAGTTCTCGGCGCGCGTCCCGTGGCGGCGGCGGTCTTCTTCGCGTTGGCCCTGATGGCCAAGGAAAGCGCGCTTGTCGCGCCGGCTCTTGCCTTCGCCGTTCTGGCGCTGCACTCCGATGGCCCGATCAAAACGCGTCTTGTCGATTCCGCCAGGCGGATCCTGCCGCTTTTGCTCGTGGCCGCGGCGTATCTACTTGTTCGCGAGCACTTTCTGCCGTTTCTCGACGAGAAGGCGCCCGCGCGCGACACCGCGACGGCGCTTTTGCTCATGCCCCAGGTCTTCCTGACGTACGTGCGCCTGTTTTTTTTGCCGGTCGATTTGCGTATCAACTATTTCTATGACGTCGAACGGCTCGTGACGCCGCCGTTTTTCATGGGCGCGGCCTTGATGGCGGCGCTTTTTGCCGGCGTGGCGTGGACGCGGCGGCGCGAACCGCGCGTGGCGGCTGGACTGCTCTGGTTTTTCCTCGCGTTTCTGCCGGTTAGCAATCTGATCCCGTTGCGCGCGCTTGCGGGTGAGCGCTTCCTTTATCTGCCTTTTGTAGGATCGATGATCGCGGTCGCCGCGATCGGGGCGCGGGCTCGGGGGCGCGTGGCGGGGATGGCCGCGATCGTCACGATAGCGGCGTTTGCCCTGTTATCCGCGGATCGCGTGCGAATCTGGTGCGACGAGGAGGTGTTCTGGAAGGACATCATCGCGAAGGAGCCGCGATTTTCCGAGGACCAGGTCTACGAATCGAGCCTGGCG